>JASBVX010000150.1 GCA_029960865.1 Bacillota bacterium
GACGAGAAGGTGTGGCAGGATGGAGAACTCAACGGCAGCGCCCGCTGGCCCGTGCTGTTTCCGGAGCCCTTGCGGCTCTCACCCCCTGATCGGACCCTGCGGGAGGGGGACACCATCCCTCTGCCGGAGGGGGATCTTCTGGTCCTTGCGACCCCCGGCCACGAGCCTTACCACGTCTCTTACCTCTGGCGCGATGGGGCGGAACGGCCCGTGGCTCTTTTTTGCGGCGATGTCATCTTCCGGGGATCCATCGGTCGCTTCGATCTGCCGGGGGCCGATTACGACCTTTTGATGAAAAGCATCCGCGAAAAGATCCTGGTGCTGCCCGATGAAGTGGTCCTTTTCCCGGGCCATGGGCCCGCCACGTCGGTGGGGGTGGAGCGCCGGGAAAACCCTTTTTTGCGATGAAAGGCGGGGGAATCCTTTGGAAAGACCGACCCTGACCGATGTCCTTTTGGCCCGGCAAGTGGTGGGGCGCTATCTGGACCCGACGCCCCTTGTGAGGGCCCCCCTTTTGGAGGAAGAGCTGGGGGTGTCCCTGCACATCAAGGTGGAGAGCCTGCTTCCCACCCACGCCTTCAAGGTGCGGGGCGGCCTCTACCTGATGAGCACCCTTTCCGAAGAGGAAAAAGCCCGGGGGGTGGTGGCGGTTTCCACGGGCAACCACGGCCAGTCCATCGCCTATGCGGCCCGGGCCTTTGGGGTGAAGGCCATCATCTTTGCCCCGGAAGGGTCCAATCCTGTCAAAGTGGCCGCCATGGAGGCGCTGGGGGCGGCGGTGCGGCTGGAGGGAAAGGATTTCGACGCCGCCCGGGAAAGGGGTGAATCCTTTGCCAAAGAGACGGGGGCCCGCTACATCCACTCGGCCAATGAGCCGGCCCTGATCGCCGGGGTGGGGACCTATGCCCTGGAGATGTGGGAAAAGGCGCCCCATCTGGATGCCATCGTGGTGCCAGTAGGGGCGGGAACCGGGATTGGCGGGGTATGTACGGTATGGAAAACCCTTTCGCCCACGACGAAGATCATCGGGGTGCAGGCCCAGGAAATGCCGGCCGTCTACCGTTCCTTCAAGGAAAGAGAGCTGGTGGCCCTTGCCGAAGGCCATACGTTTGCCGATGGCCTGGCCACCCGAGTGGCCTTCTCCCTTCCCCTCTCCATCATGTGGGAGAAGGTGGACGATATGGTGTTGGTTTCGGAAGAGGATATGGCCTGGGCCATCGAAGCCCTGGCGGAAAAAGGGCAGCTGCTGGCGGAGGGTGCCGGTGCGGCCTCTTTGGCGGCCATCCGTCATCTGGCGGGGGAGCTTCAGGGGAAGGAGGTGGGGATGATCCTCAGCGGGGGCAACATCACCGCCGAGACCCTCAGCTGGGCCCTTTCGGTCTATCAGGGAAAGAAGAGGGTCCGCACTGCGTGATAACCGAAGATCCCGGCGAAAAGGCCGATCCAAAGCCAAGCCCAGGCGGGAAGGGAAGGGCGGCGGGAAGGCTTCGGCGGGAGGGCCTGGCGGCGCATTTTTTGCAGGCGCTTTTCCCGGAGGCGGCGCTGCCGCTCCTTTTGCCGGCGATATTCATCTAGGTGGCGGACCCGGTCCATGGTTTCATTGTATTGTTTCCCAAGCCTTGGGAGGTGTTCGGAGATGAAGAGCCGTGGGGAAAGGCTCCAGGAGAGGATTCGAGAGCTGGGTTTCGATGGGGTTTTTTTGGCTCCCGGCGACGATGTGGCCTACCTGGTGGGGACTACCCCCACCCCCGATGAGCGCCCTTCCTTTTTGGCGGTGACTCAGGAGAAGAGAGGGTGGCTGGTGCCGGAGCTGAACAAAGAGCAGCTCTTGCGCCATGCCCAGGATTTCATGGCCAGCTACAGCGATGACGAAGGGCCCCGGGAGGCGCTGCAGGTGCTTCTGCACCATCTGGGACTGGCGGGGACAAAGGGCCTTCGCTTAGGCGTGGGGGAAGCCATGCGGGCTGATTTCCTCCTCCTTTTGCAAGAGGTTCTCCCCGGGACGGAATGGTGGCCCGCGACGGCGGCAGTGGGGTATGTGCGCTCTCACAAGGAACCGGAAGAGATCAACCGGCTGGAGAAAGCTCAAGCCATCACCGATGAGGTTTTGGCTGAGGTTCTGGCCTCGCTGCGCCCGGGCCTGCGGGAAGCAGAGGTGGCCCAATGGGTGGCGGCAGGGTTCTCCCGCCGCGGGGCCCAGCTTCTCTTTGCCATCGTCGCCTCGGGGCCCGAGACGGCCCTTCCCCACCACCACACCTCCGATCGGATCCTTGGAGAAGGAGAGCCGGTCCTTTTGGATGTGGGTTGCCGCTACGAGGGATATGTTTCGGACATCACCCGCATGGCCTTTTTGGGGGAGCCCTCGCGGGAGTATCGGGAGGTCCATGGGGTGGTGGAGGAGGCCGTGCAAAAGGCTTTGGCTGCCATCGAGGTGGGAAGGCCCTTGGCGGAGGTGGACCGGGCGGCCCGGGAGGTTATCGAGAAGGCCGGCTTTGGACCTTACTTTGTCCATCGGGTGGGCCACGGCATCGGCATGACGGGCCATGAGCCTCCTTCGGTCCATGGGAGAAACCAGGACCCCATCGAGCCAGGGCTCGTGTTTTCGGTAGAGCCGGGCATTTATCTTCCTGGCCGTTTCGGGGTGCGCCTCGAAGAAGTGGCGGTGGTAGAGGAAAGGGGAGCGCGTGTTTTGAGCCGGCTTTCCCGGGATGTCACGGTGGTGAGGGTGAAGGCATGATCCCGCGGTATACGAGGCCCGCCATGGGGGCGATCTGGTCCCAGGAGAACCGCTACCGCCTCTGGCTGGAGGTGGAGCTTTTGGCCCTGGAAGGGTGGGCTGACCTGGGAGTCGTTCCCGGGGAAGTGCCGGGAAGGGTCAGGGAGAAGGCTCGGTTTGGGGAGCCCCCCCTGACGGTGGAAGGGATCTTGGAAAGAGAAAAGATCCGTCATCATGATGTCATCGCCTTTACAGAGGCGGTGGCGGAAAGGGTGGGCGACGATGCCCGCTGGTTCCACTATGGCCTCACCTCCACCGATGTGGTGGATACGGCCCAGTCCTTGCAGATCCGCCAGGCGGGGGATCTTTTGTTGCAGGATCTGGCGGGGCTTCTCAAGGCTCTGAAAGAGCAGGTCCAACGGTGGAAGCACCAGCTGACCGTCGGAAGGACCCATGGGGTCCATGCGGAGCCCACCACCTTCGGATTTAAGCTGGCCTCCTTCTATGCCGAGATGGTCCGTCACCGAGACCGACTGGCCCGGGCTCTCGAAGAGGCGGCAGTGGTGAAGCTCAGCGGGGCGGTGGGCACCTATGCCGATGTGCCGCCCCAGGTGGAAGCCTATGTGGCGAAAAGGCTGGGGCTTCCCATCGAGACGGTGGCCACCCAGGTGGTGGCCCGGGATCGCCACGCTTTTCTTCTCACCACCATGGCGGGGGTGGCAGGGGGGTTGGAGCGGCTGGCGGTGGAGATCCGCCATCTCCAGCGGACGGAGGTGCGGGAAGTGGAGGAACCCTTCAGCCGGGGCCAGAAAGGCTCTTCCGCTATGCCCCACAAGAAAAATCCCGAGAAGAGCGAGCGGATCACAGGCCTCTCGAGGCTCCTGCGGGGCTATGCCCTGAGCGCGTTGGAAGACCAGGCGCTTTGGCATGAGAGAGACATCAGCCATTCGTCGGTGGAGCGGGTGATCCTTCCCGATAGCTTTATGCTTCTGGATTACATGCTGGATCTGATGAGGACCATCGTGGAAGGCCTGAGGGTTCATCCCGACCGCATGGAAAAAAACCTGGAGGAGACTGGGGGCCTGATGGCATCGCCCAGGCTTCTCCTGGCCTTGGTGAACGCCGGGCTCTCCCGGGAGGAGGCCTACCGCCGGGTTCAAGAGGAGGCTCTTTTGGCCTGGGAGGGAGGCGCCACCTTCAAAGAGCGGGTGGAGGCCAGGGACGATATTCGGGGGCTCATTCCCGATGACGAGTGGGAGCGGATCTTTTCCTGGCGCGATTATGTCCGCCATGTGGATGAAGTCCTGGCCCGCCTCGGGCTTTGAAGGGGAGGCCATGATCCTGGTTGCGCCAAGGAAAACCATGCGCTACAATGCATTCTGCCGGCGGCGGAAAAGCCGGCGAAGGTTTGCGAGCGGGAATAGCTCAGTGGTAGAGCGCTACCTTGCCAAGGTAGAAGTCGCGGGTTC
>JASBVX010000151.1 GCA_029960865.1 Bacillota bacterium
CTTTCTCCTGGCTTATCCGGTGGTGCGCCTCAGGGACGATTACCTGGCCATCCTCACCATCGGCTTTGCGGAGATCGTGCGCATCTTTGCCAATAACCTTCGCTTCACCGGCGGTCCTCAAGGGGTATGGGGGATCAAGCCGCCCATGCTCACCTGGGGCCTTTCCTATGATCTCTGGCGCTGGGTGTTCCTGGGCTTTTGTGTGCTCCTTCTGGCCCTGGTGATGATCCTCATCCAGTACATCACCCGTTCCCCTTACGGTCGGGTATTGATGGCCATCCGGGAAGACCAGGATGCGGCCACCAGCCTGGGGAAGAACACCACCTCCTATAAGCTTTTGAGCTTTGGCCTGGGGGCGGCGGTGGCAGGGCTGGCGGGGGGCCTTCTCGCGGCTTTCCTCCAGACCATCACCCCCAATAACTTTGTGGCCCTCGTCACCTTTGAAGCCTGGATCATCATGGTCTTGGGCGGGGCAGGGCGCAACTGGGGCGTCATCCTGGGGGCCCTCATGTACTACGGGATCTTCACCGCCAGCAGCCGCCTGGTGGTGATGGGTGTGGGAGGTCTGGCGCCGGCCCAGCTGGGGGCTTTGCGGATCGCCCTCATCGGCGTCCTCTTGATCGTCCTCATGATCTACAGGCCCCAGGGCATTTTGGGCCGAAAGGAGGATCTCACCGTTGGACGCTGAGATGCTCTTGGAAGTCCGGGATCTGGCCCGGGAATTCGACGGCTTTTGGGCGGTGGACGGGGTTAGCTTCTCCGTTCAGGAAGGGGAGATCGTTGGCCTCATCGGGCCCAACGGGGCGGGAAAGTCCACCCTCTTTCAGGTCATCAGCCGCTTCCTTCCCCCCAGCCGCGGGGAGGTGATGTTTGCCGGGCACTCCCTCTTTCAGCTTCCGCCTTACATGCCGGCCCGCCTGGGGATGGTGCGGACCTTTCAGATCACGCGGGTCTTCCAGCGCATGACGGTGTGGGACAACGTGATGGTGGCCGACAAGGACCACCCGGGGGAGTCTTTCCTGAACCTTTTTCTCATGCCCGGCCGGGTGAGGGAGTACGAGAGAAAACAGGCGGAACGGGCCAAAGACATCCTCCAGTATTTTCGCCTCTGGCATCTGAAGGATAGCTATGCCGGCACCCTTTCCGGCGGGCAGCGCAAACTTCTGGAGATGGCCCGGGCCCTCATGATGAAGCCGCGGCTCCTTCTTTTGGATGAGCCCATGGCGGGAGTCAACCCTGCGTTAAAGGAAGACATCTTGAAGTACATCGTGGATCTCCGGGAAAAGGGCATTACCTTCCTCATCATCGAGCACGACATGGATCTCATCATGCAGATCTCTCACCGCATCCTGGTGATGAGCCAGGGCCAGCTGATCGCCGAAGGGCCGCCTGAGAAGGTGCAAAGCGATCCGGCGGTGGTAGATGCCTACCTTGGGAGTGCATAGCCATGGCTTTTTTGGAAGTGCAGGAGGTCTTTGCCGGCTACCATGACCTGGACATCCTCCAGGGCGTCAGCCTCTATGTGGACGAAGGGGAAATCGTCACCATCATCGGACCCAACGGGGCCGGGAAGTCGACCCTGGCCAAGGCCATCTTCGGCCTGGTGAAGGTCCGCAAAGGGGACATCTTTTTCGAAGCTCGCTCCCTCAAAGGGAAAAAGCCTTCAGAGATCGTCCTTTCGGGGATGGCCTACGTGCCTCAGGAGCGAAATGTGTTTCCCAATCTCACCGTCTGGGAAAACCTTCTTTTGGGCGGGGCCCGCCTCCCCCGCCGGCAGCTGGAGGGGCAGCTGGAGAAACTGACGGAGCTATTCCCCATCCTCAAGGAAAAGAGCCGCCAGAAGGCGGGCCTTCTCTCGGGAGGCCAGCGCCAGATGGTGGCCATGGCCAGGGCCCTCATCCTGGAGCCGCGGCTTTTGATCCTGGATGAACCTTCGGCCGGTTTGGCACCTCAGATGGTGGAAGCGGTCTTCGCGCAGATCGCCGCCATCAATAAGAGCGGGCGCACCATCCTCATGGTGGAACAAAACGCCAGAAGGGCCCTTAAGATGTCTCATCGGGGCTACGTCCTGGACATGGGCAAGAATGCCCTGGATGGGACCGGTGAGGAGCTCTTGGAGAATCCCAGGGTGGTAGAGCTTTACCTGGGCCGGCTGGGGGCGGAAGTCCGGTGAAGGGGGAACCGTGGCGCATCAAGATGGTGGAGCCCATTCCCCGCCTTTCCCGGGAAGAGCGGGAAGCCCGCCTGGAGATGGCTGAGCTCAATGTCTTTCGGCTCTCCTCGGAGGACGTGATGATCGATCTTCTCACCGACAGCGGCACCGGCGCCATGAGCCAGGCCCAGTGGGCCGCCCTCCTGGAGGGGGATGAAGCTTACGCCGGGAGCCGGAGCTTTGCAGCCTTGAAAGAGGCGGTGGAAGCAGTCACGGGATTTTCTCACTTCTTCCCCGTCCATCAGGGAAGGGGCGGGGAGAAGATCCTCATCCCCCACCTGGTGCAAAGAAGGGGACCTTATGTCCTGGGGAACATGCATTTCGATACCACCCGGGCCCACATCGAGCTGGCCGGGGGAAAACCCTTGGATTTTCTGACCCCTGAGGCCAAAGACCTGGAGAGCCTCTATCCCTTCAAAGGAAATGCCGATGTGGAGGCCATGGAGGCCTTCATCCAAGAGGTGGGGCCCAACCAAGTGGCCCTGGTGATCCTCACCCTGACCTGCAATTCCGTCGGCGGCCAGCCGGTCTCTTTAGCCAACGCCAGAGAAGTGGCTCGCCTCTGCCGCACCTATGACATCCCTTTCTTTCTCGACGCGGCCCGCTTTGCGGAAAATGCCTTTCTGGTGCGGGAAAGGGAGAAAGAGCTGGCAGAGGAACAGATCGGGGACATCGCCCGCCGCTTTTTCGATCTGGCCGATGGTTTTCTCATGAGCGCCAAGAAAGACGGTCTGGTGAACATGGGCGGCCTCTTGGCCCTTCGCGAGGAGGAGCTCTACTGGGAGTTGGCTCCCGCCGTCATCGCCCTGGAAGGGTACCTTACCTATGGCGGCCTTTCCGGAAGGGATATGGCGGCCCTGGCGGTAGGTCTCAAGGAGGCGGTCGATCCCCACCACCTAGCCCAGAGGACCGGGCAGGTGCGCTATCTGGCGCATCTTTTGGAGGGGGAAGGGATCCCTTTCCAAAAGCCTCCCGGAGGCCACGGGGTCTTTGTGGAGGCCGGCAGGTTTCTTCCCCATCTCACCCCTGAGGATTATCCCGGGGTGGCCCTGGCTGCCGCCTTGTACCTGGAGGCGGGGGTGAGGGGGGTGGAGGTGGGGACCTTCATGATGGGAAGGGATCCGGAGACGGGAAAGGAGAGGAGGGCGCCGGCGGAGTTCTTGCGCCTGGCCATCCCCCGGCGGGTCTATACCGATCGCCACATGGAGGATGTGGCGGAAGGGCTCTTCCATCTCAAAAGGAGAGCCCCCCAAATCCCCGGGGTGAAGGTCACCCAGGAGCCTCATGCCCTGAGGCACTTCCTCGCCTCCTTTGCGTGGAAAGGGACTTAACTCCCGGAAAGAGAAGGAAGACGCCCCCTATTTGTAGAAGAAGATCCCAGCGGAGGCAGTTCCATGTCAGCGGGACAGCAAGTGCTGCAGCTGGCGGTGGCAGGTCTTACGACCGGTGCGATTTACGCCCTTATGGCCCTGGGTTTCGTTCTTCTGTTCACTACCACCCGTATCATCAACGTGGCCATCGGTGAGTTCGCCACCTTGGCAATTTTCTTCATCCTCACCTTCCTGCACCGGGGCCTTACCTATGCGGCGGCGGCCCTTGCGGCTCTTTTCGTAGTGGGAGTGGGAGCGGTGGTCCTTTACCGGCTGTTTTTCTATCCCCTTTTGCGCCGGGAGGCGGGGGTGGTGGTCCTTTTGATCGTCAGCATCGCCCTCCACCTTCTCCTGCGGGGGCTGGCCCTCATCGGGTGGGGAACCCGCTCCTATGCCCTCCCCG
>JASBVX010000152.1 GCA_029960865.1 Bacillota bacterium
TTCCTTCAGGGGGAGGGTGTCGACGCCGGCGCTCAAGACCTGAATCCAACGCAGGCGCGGGAGGCTTTGCAACAGGGCTTCATCCACCGTCCACCCGTAGGCCACCAGCACCTCCACCTCCCCTGCCTTGGGGTGGATGCGGAGCTCTTCCCCCGTGACCCACAGAAACTGCGCTTCCGGATGATCTTCTTCCAAACGCTTTCGCCAGATCTGGGGCAAAGGGGACGTCACCGCCACCAGCAAGAGGACCACCTCCACCTATGAGATTAACCCTTCGCTGCAATTTTGGCGGGCAGCCGTTAAAATAGGGAAGTGCAGCGGCACGCCAAGAAGAGGGAAGGGCGGTTTCACAGATTGCGGATGGAGAGCCAGCTAGGGCCCCGCACCCTTCACGTGAGGGTCGTCAACGATCGGGATTATCCCCTGCTTCTGTGGTTCCGGGACGGGTACACTTGGCGCTTGATCCTCAAGGATCTGGAAACGGGAGAAACCCATACCTTTTACCAAAAGGATCCCGTCCGCCATCTCTACTGGTCCATCTACCTGGACCCGGGCCAGTTTTACGGCACCACCTTCAAAGAGCTGCCTCCAGGCCGGTACCAGGCGCGGATCGATCTTTTGGCCCAGTGGAGAGATCCTCTCTTTCTCTCGGCGGTGGAACTCTAGTAGAATAGGGTTGCAGTGCGCTCGTAGCTCAATGGATAGAGCGTCGGCCTCCGGAGCCGAAGGTTGTGGGTTCGAGCCCCGCCGAGCGCACCATTTTTATGCCTCCAAGAGGATTCCCCTCTCCCGAAAGCGAAGGAATTCACGATGATTTTACGGAGGTGAATTCCTTTGTCTGACTGGGTTGCAGCCATTCGCCGCCATTTCCCTTCCCTAGGGCTCCAAATCAAGGGAGAGGCGGCTGCTTTCTTTGATGGACCGGGAGGCACGCAGGTGCCGTCGGCCGTGATAGAGGCCATGGCCACCTATTTCCAAGAAGCCAACGCCAATACCCATGGGGCCTTTCTCACCAGCCGGCGGACCGATGAGATGCTGCAGGAAGCCCGATCCACCGTGGCGGCCTTTCTGGGAGCAGCTCCCCATGAGATCGCCTTCGGCGCCAACATGACCACCCTCAATTACGCCCTGTCCCGGGCGCTGGGCCGCCTCCTTTCCCCAGGGGATACCGTCCTGATCACCGACATGGATCATGAAGCCAACCGGGGGCCGTGGTTGGCCCTGGCGGAAAAGGGAATCCGCATCCTCAGGGCCCCCATTGACCGCCAGAGAGCCATCTTGCATGAGGAGGCCTTCTTGCGCCTTTTGGAGGAAAGGCCCCGCATCGTGGCGGTGGGATGGGCTTCCAATGCCGTGGGGAGCATCCCCGATCTGCCCCGTCTGTTGCAGAGAGCCAGAGATGTGGGGGCCATCACCGTGGTGGATGCCGTCCATTACGCCCCCCATTACCCCATGGACGTAAAGGCCATGGCGGTGGATTTTCTCCTTTGCTCCGCCTACAAGTTCTTTGGGCCCCATGTGGGGATCCTCTATGGGCGGGAAGAGGTCTTCCGAGAGCTTCCCACCTATAAGCTCCTTCCCCAAGAAGACGCCATCCCCTACCGCATCGAGACCGGAACCCTCAATCACGAAGGGATCTGGGGAACCCAGGCCGCCATCCGCTGGATCGCCTCCCTGGCCCAAAAGGAAGGCTCCTTGCGGGCGCAGCTGGAGGCGTCTATGGAGGCCATTGCCCGCCATGAAGAAGAGCTCTTCGCCGTCTTGTGGAAGGCACTGGCGCAGATGGCTGACATCACGCTCTACGGGCCAGGACCCGAAGCGCCCCGCACCCCTACCCTGGGTTTCACCCACGCCCGCCATTCTCCCCGGGAAGTGGCTTCCCGGTTGGCGGAAAAGGGCCTTTTCATCTGGGACGGGGATTTTTACGCCACGACGCTGATGGCGGAGCTGGGATTGCAGGAGAGAGGGGGCCTCTGCCGCATCGGGCTGGCCCCCTACAACACTATGGAGGAAGTGGAACGGCTTCTTCAGGCCATCGAGGATCTTTAGCGGCCGGCGGCCGCTTCAAGGCGGCCTTCCTCTTGGCTTTCCTCTTTCTTTTCCACCGCAAAGGGCTTGAGGGGGGCGGTCAAGAGCTGGCGTCCCCTGGCATCGGTCCGCAGAAGCCGCAAACCGTTCAAAGCCACCAACACGGTGCTCCCTTCGTGGCCCACCACCGCCAGGGGGAGCACCAGATGGTTGGTCAGGGTGAGGATGACCAAGAGCACGATGACCCCGGAGGCGAAGGCTAAACCCCCTTTGATGAAGGTCTGGCTCTTTTTGGCCATGTAATAGGCATAAGAGAGGGCCCGAAGATCATCCCGCATGAGGACGATGTCGGCCGACTGCAGGGCCACATCGGTCCCCACCCCTCCCATGGCCACCCCTACATGGGCGGTGGCCAAAGCCGGCGCATCGTTGATGCCGTCGCCCACCATGGCCACCTGGCCTTGGGCTGTCAGTTCCTGCAGAACCGATACCTTTTCGCCGGGCAGAAGCCCCCCGCGGTAATCGTCAATGCCCAGAAGCCCGGCAATCCGCTCCGCCACCCGGGGCTGGTCGCCGCTGACCACCACCAGATGCTGGGCACCTTGCCGGCGGAGGCCCTCCAAGCCGGGGGCAGCATCGGGGCGGGGAATGTCCAGGGCCGCGATGAGGCCCACCACCCTGTCCCCCACCGCCACCTGCATCACCGTCTCCCCCTCCTCTTCCCGTTCCCGCAGCCGGTCTTTCAGATGGGAAGGGAGGCGCATACCCATGTCCTCCATGTAGTGGCTGTTGCCCACGTAGACCATACGGCCGTCGGGGATGCGGCCCGCCACGCCCTTTCCGGCCTGGACCCGGACGTCTTCCGCCGGGAGAACTTCCAGATCCTTCTCCCGGGCGGCCCGCACGATCGCCAGGGCCAAGGCATGGTCCACATGGGCTTCCAGGCTGGCCGCCAGGCGGAGCACTTCTTCAGGGGAAAGATCCTCGGCCCCTTCGACCCCCACCACCCAGGGGCGGCCCCGGGTGAGGGTGCCAGTCTTGTCGAAGGCGAAGGTGGTGGCTCCCGCCAGGCGCTCCAGAAAGGCGCCTCCCTTCACCAAGACGCCGTTTCTGGCGAGGTTGGCCATGGCGGAGAGAAGGGCTGCCGGCGCCGTGATGACGATGGCACAGGGGGAAGCCGCCACCAGAAGGGTCATGGCTTTGTAGAAGGTGGGGGCAAACTCGGCGCCCAAAAGAAGGGGAATGACGATGGCCAGGCCCGTTCCCATGAGGACCGCCACGGAATACCGCTGCTCAAACCGCTCCGTCCAGAGCTGCACCTTGGCCTTGCGCTCTTTGGCCTCCGCCACCATTTCGACGATGTGGGCCAGGGTCGTCTGGCCGGCCTCTTTCTCCACCCGGACATCGATAACCCCATCCATGTTGACGGTGCCGGCCAGGACGGAATCTCCCACCGCCTTCAGCACCCCGGCCGACTCCCCTGTGATGGCCGACTGGTCCACCAGGGTGGAACCCTTCACCACGGTGCCGTCCAGGGGAATCCGCTCCCCGGGCTTCACCCGGACCAACTGGCCCACCCTCACATCGTCGGTCTTCACCCGCCGGATCTCCTCGCCCACCACCAGGTTGGCTTCATCGGGCCGGAGTTTCATGAGGGCCAGGACGGCATCGTGGGTGCGGTTGAGGGCATACTCCTGCAGAGCATTGCTCCCGGAAAAGAGGACGAAGAGGATGGCCCCATCCTCCGGCCGCCCCACGACTGCCGCCCCTAAGGCTGCCAGCACCATGAGGAGATCCACGTCGATGAGGCGCTCAAAAAGAAGCTTGTAGACCCCGTTATAGGCGGAAAGGGCTCCTCCCGCCAGGTAGGCCAACGTAAAGAAAATCGCCTCCGATGTCCCCAGGCCTACTCGTCCCGCGATCAAGCCGCTCCCTG
>JASBVX010000153.1 GCA_029960865.1 Bacillota bacterium
CGCCCGGGAGGACTCGAACCCCCGACGCGGAGCTTAGGACGCTCCCGCTCTATCCGCCTGAGCTACGGGCGCACTGCCAGCGGCTTCTTTATCATACACCATCACCGCACCCAGCACCTCTACCTGGATGGGATCGCCAGAGCTCAGGGAAGACGCCCCCAGCACCCGGCTGATGAGCTTGAGACCTCCCGGAAGCTCCGCTTCCAGCAGAAGGTCGTGGCCGAAGTACTGGGCCCGCAGAAGCTTGCCCTGGTGGCCGGGCTTCAGCTGCACCTGTTCCGGGCGCAAAACCGCCAGCACTTCCCGCTGGCGGGCAGGGCTCCTAGGATCGATGGGCAAAGGGCCAAGGGGTGTCCTCACGTGATCGCCTTCCCGGGTGCCGGGCAGGACGGTCCGTTCTCCCAGGAAAAGGGCCGTCTCCAGGTCCCGGGGATGGCGGTACAGGAAAGCGGGGTCGCCTGTTTGCACCACCCATCCCGATCGCATCACCGCCACCCGATCGGCCCAGGAAAAAGCCTCTTCTTGGTCGTGAGTCACCAAGATGGCGGTGGCCCCGGTCGCCTTGAGGGCTTGGCGGACATCTTCCCGCACGGTCCTGCGCAACCCCGCGTCCAGGGCGTTGAACGGTTCATCCAGGAGGACCAGGGACGGCCAGGGGGCAAGGGCGCGGGCCACCGCCACCCTTTGCTGCTGTCCTCCCGAAAGTTCGGCGGGCCTCTTTTTCTCCAGCCCCGAGAGGCCCACCAGCTCCACCATGCGCTGCACCCGGGTCTGGCACCAGAGCATCTTCGGCAGCCCAAAGGCGATGTTGTCCGCTACCGTTAGATGGGGGAAAAGGGCTCCCTCCTGAGGCACATACCCCACCCGCCGCTTTTCCGGAGGCAGCCACACGGAAGGACCGAAAACCTCCTGCTCCCCGATCCATATCCTTCCCCTTTGGGGGCGCAGGAAGCCGGCGATGGCCCTCAGCAAAGTGGTCTTGCCGCACCCGGAAGGCCCCAGGATGGCCCACAGTTCCCCCGGTTCCACCTGGAGATCGACCCCCTTGAGGACAGGCCCTTCATCGAAGCTCAGAAAAAGATCCTCCACCACCAGTCGTTTCATGCCCACCACGCTTTCTGGCCGGCAGCCCTTTGCTTCATCACCCAGGCCGCCGGCAAAGCCGCCATGAGGAGGAGGAGAAGGGCAAAGGGTGCCGCCGCCGCATATTCCGCCCTCGATGTGTGAGACCAGATTTCTATGGCCAGGGTACTGTACCCGGTGGGTATCAGGACCAAGGTGAGGGTCAGCTCCGCCAGAATCCCCAGGAAGACCAGAATCCATCCCGCCCCCATCCCCGATGCCAAAAGGGGAGCCGTCACCGCCCAGAAGGCCTGGGCGGGGCCTTTGCCCAGGGAACGGGCAGCCTCCTCCAACCGGGGCGGCGCCTGTGCCAGGGCGGCCCCGATGGGGGTCACGGCCAAGGGCAGGAAGAGGAGGAGGTACCCGGCCCAGAGGAGGGGGAAGGTCTGATAAAGAGGGTACACCCAGCGGATGCCCACAAACACCAGGGCCAGCGCGATGACCAACCCAGGAATGGCCCGCAGGCCGAAAGAGATCCTCTGGGCCCAAAGAGCCAGGGAAGACTGGTGCCGCTGCACCAGGATCACAAGGGGGAGAGCTGCCGCCACCCCCAGGGTGGCCCCCACCCCCGCCAGGCCCAGGGAAGTCAGAGCTGCCGGAAAGGCGGCGCCCAACCCCTTTCCCGCCGAAGCTCCTTTGCCCATCCAGTAGAGGACTGTCCCCACCGGGAGCCCTACCCCTGCCCCCACCAGGAGACCCATGCCCAGGGCCGCCAAGCCCCGGACCCTTCCCAGGGGGATCGTCAAAAGATCCCGGCGGGCGCCCCCTCCCACCGGAAAGTATAGGGCCTTGCCCCTGAGAAGCCTTTCCAGGAGAAGGACCCCTGCGCAAATAAGAAGCAAAAGAGCCGTGTAAAGGGCCGCTGCGGAACTGTTGAAAGCCCATTCATACTGCAAAAAGATAGCGGTGGTCAGGGTGTCCACCCGCAGGAGGGATAGGGCCCCAAATTCCGCCAGCATATGGAGGGCCACCAGAAGCGCGCCTCCCAGAAGGGCCGGCTTCAGGTGGGGCAACGTCACCCGCCTGAAGACCTGCCTGGGTCCCAGACCCAAAGACCGGGCCACTTCTTCCAGCGCCGGGTCCATCTGGCGCAGGCTGGCCGCGGCCGGCAGAAAGATGAGGGGGTAACTGTAAAGGGTCAAAATGAGGACGGCGCCCCAGAAGTTCTCCACCCCCGGAAAAAGAGACAGCCAGCTGTAGCTGCTCACAAAAGAGGGCACCACGAAGGGAAGGGGCAAAAGCCCTCGCCAGAGATCCTTGCGGGGCAAATCAGTCCGCTCCACAAGCCAGGCAGAGGTGACTCCCGCCAGGAGTGAAAACCCCGTCACCGCCACCATGAGGCCCAGCGTCGTCTGCAAAAGCTCAGCGGTGCGGGGGCGAAACAAGAGCTCCTGAATCTCTTGGCCGCTCAGCTGCAGGGTGCGATAGAGCACGTAGAATATGGGGAGAAGCGACAACAACAGCACGAGGAGGGCGGGTACGAGGAGAAACCAGGGGGGCCGGGCGCGGTTCACCTTATGAAGGACCCTAGCCACCTCGTCCGCCCTCCTTTAACTCAGGAAATGCCGGCTTCCTGCAAAAGCTTCAGAGCCCGCTGGTTGTCTGTCAAGTAGGCCGGCCCGAAGCGATCGCTATTGTGGGGATCCACCTCGGCAAAGGGAGGCAGGGCCGGATTGGCGGGCACCCCTTCCCTCACCGGGTACTCGTAGGAGTTTTGCGCCATCAAGGCTTGGCCTTCCGGGCTCACAAGAAAGGCGACAAAGGCCTGAGCTCCTTCAGGGTTCGGAGCATGCTCCAGAACCGCCAGCCCGGCCCCCAGCGCCTGCCCGCCGGGATCGCCATTGGTGTAGTAATAGATGCGGGCCTTCAGCTGGTCCTGGAGCTCCGCCTTCTGGATGTAGTAGTAATAGTTGTTGATGAGCCCCAGGGCCACCCGCCCGTCATCGACGGCTTTGACGATGGCGGTGTTGTTCTTGTAGATCTCCCCGTTCACCTTAAGCCAGCGCAGCCAGTCCAAGGTCTTGGCTTCCCCGAAGGATTGAGCCATGGCTTCGATCTGACCTTGAAACGCCCCCGAGGGCGCATACGCCACCTGGTGCTCCCAGGGGGCAGCGGCCAGCTCCAAAATGGAGGCAGGAATATCCTCCTCTTTCACAAGATCGGGGTTGTAGACCACCACCCTCAGCCTCAAGCTGGCGCTGACCCAACGGCCCTCAGGATCCCGGTAAGGTGCGGGCACGGCGGATAGAACATCCGCGGGAAGGGGAGCCAGCAGGCCCTTGCCTTTGAGACCCACCAGGGGCGAGGTGGCCTCGATCCAGATGACATCAGCGGGGCTGCGGCTTCCCTCTTCCGCGATCTGATTGGGGAGTTCCCCCGTCCCTCCCCAGCGAATGCGGACGGTTATGCCCGTTTTCTCTTCAAAGGCTTTGACCAGGGGCTCCACCACTTCCTTGTGCTGCCCTGCATAAAGGGTGATGCTCTTGGCTGCCGCCTGGCCGGTGTCTCCTGACCCGCTCCCGGTGCCACCGCAGCCCCCCATCAGAAGAATCGACGCGATGCCCACGAGAGGAATGATGCGCCGCCAACGTGACATGTTCTGCTATCGACCCTCTCTCTGCCCCTCGGGCCAGGCGTTGGAGGGCAACTGCCCGCCCCCTGGGGTATAGTGAGATGGCTCGGGCTCCTGCCGTCGCCTTCAGCAGCCGCAAGGTTAGTCTAGGCTAACTCGCAGAATACTGTCAATCCCGATCCCCTTACTCGGGTTTATTCTTCGCGCCATGGGAGAAGGACACGGGCCATCAGGTA
>JASBVX010000154.1 GCA_029960865.1 Bacillota bacterium
ATGTCTCCTCCTTCCATCGAGAGAGTCAGCTGCCGGCTCCCGAAGACGGGCCCCCCGTAAGGGGTGTGGCGCCCTATGCCCTGGCCCAGCAAGATGTATGTGTCGGGTCCGACGATGCCGTCGGGGGAAAGACCTGCGTATTCTTGCAGGTAGCGGATGGCTTCCACGGTTTTGGGGCCATAGATACCGTCTTCCTTCAGCGTGGGACCGATAGGTCCCAGGGCAGGTTGGGTCCAAGCCGTCACGAGGTTGTAGAGATGTTGCACCAGGCGGACATCCTCTCCCGCTAGAGGAGGTTCCGCCCGGTAGAGAAGGCGCTCACCCAGGGGGATCGACATTCTTTCGCCTCCCCCTGCCTCCTTATGCCGCTGGATCTTCCCGTGTCACAGGAAGGCTTAAGGTAGAATGAAAGGGCAGCCGTCTTTGGAAAGGAGTTGGATCCATGAGCGAAGACGTATCCTATAGCCCGGGTCTGGCGGGCGTCGTCGCCGGCATGACAGAGATCTCAAAGGTGTACGGCGACGAGGGCCGCCTGATCTACAGGGGCTATGATATCCGGGATCTGGCCCGCCATGCCACGTACGAAGAGGTGCTCTTCCTCCTGCTGGAGGGCCGCCTCCCCAAGAAAGAAGAGCTGGATACCCTCCAAAAGGATCTCCAAAGGGAATACGAGGTCGATCCCAAGATCCTCAAAGTCATCGAAGAACTCCCCCAGTCTCTTCCACCCATGGATATCCTGCGGAGCAGCGTCTCCCTCCTGAGCGGCGGCGATCCCGATTACGGCGATGATTCCCCTGAAGCGGAGCGACGCCGTGCCATCCGCCTGGTGGCCAAGACCCCCACCCTGGTGGCCTACGATGCCGTCCGGCGGGCCGGGCGCAGCTGGAAGGGACCCCGCTCCGATCTTTCCCTGGCAGGAAACTTCTTGTATATGCTCCACGGGGAAACGCAGCCTGAAAGCTTTGTGGCCGCCTTTGATGCTGCCCTGATCCTCCATGCCGACCACGGCTTCAACGCTTCTACCTTTGTGGCCCGGGCCATTACCAGCACCCTCTCCGACATGTACTCCGCCGTGGTGGGAGCGGTGGGAGCCCTCAAAGGGCCCCTACATGGGGGTGCCAATGAAGCGGTGGTCCACATGCTCCAGGATCTGAAGAGCGTCGCTGAGGTGGAAAGCTGGGTGAAAGGGCGCCTGGAGCGCAAAGAACTCATCTACGGTTTTGGCCACCGAGTTTACCGGGTGGATGATCCAAGGGCCCTTATCCTCAGGGAAAGCGCCCAGCGCATGGCCAAGGAAGTGGGCCAGTTCGAACGCTTTGAGATGATCGAGCGCATGCGGGAAGTCATGCTCAAAGAAAAGAACCTCCATCCTAACGTGGACCTCTACTCAGGGATCGTGTACGAACGCCTGGGCATTCCTACCGAGTTCTTCACGCCCATCTTCGCCATCAGCCGCATGGGAGGCTGGGTGGCCCACGTCATGGAGCAGCTGGCCGACAACAAGATCTATCGCCCCAGCGAGTGGTACAAAGGGCCCGATCATCTGACCTACATCCCCCTGGACGAGAGAAGCTGAGGGAAGGGACACCGACGGAAAGGGCCAAAGGTAAGGAGCCGTCATCCGGCTCCTTCCCTTACTTCTTGCGGGTTGCCTTATTTCGTGGGCCTTCTCTCAAGGAGACGCTTCCGGAGGAGCCGGCTCCTCCGCCGGAAGAGGAGGAACGGAGGAGGGGCGGGCAAGGCCCGGCAAAAGGCTTAAAGACGCCACGATGAGGGCTGCCCCTAAGTACTGCCAGGGGCGCAGCACCACCTGCAGGAAGATGTAGGCGGCTATGGCCGCCACCACCGGTTCCCAGGTGACGGCCAGACCGGCTTCCGCGGGACGCAGCCACCTCAGGCTCCCCACATAGAGGCCGAAAGCCAGGGCCGTTCCCACCAGGGCTACGAAGATCACGAGGAGAAGGGCCTCCCAGGATAAGGGGGCTCGCAGTTCCCAGGGCCGGACGAACGGCAAAAGGAAAAGGCCTCCCAGGAAGAGACCCCAGGCGGTCACCGGCCAGCCCCCGTAGGTCTGCACCAGGGGAAGGGACAAAAAAGTGTAGAGCATCAAAGTGAGGGCCGCCATCAGACCCCAGAAGATGGCCAGGGGGCTTAAGGCCAGCTCCATGGTCTCAGGTCGCTCCACCACCAAAAGGGCCGTCCCGGAAAAGGCAAGGGCGATCCCGAGAAGAAGCCGCCCGGGGAGAGGCCGCCTCTGCCACATCCTCTCCACCAGGGCGATGAGGGGGATGCCCAGGGTCTGTAGAAGGGTGGCGGAAGCCACGTTGCCGTAAGCGATGGCCAGAAGGTAGGTGCCCTGCACCGGCACCAGCCCCAGGAGGGCCAGCAGAAGCATCCCTCCCCAGCGGGCCCTGGGGAAGGCGGGGCGGGCCCAAAGGAGGAGAAACAACCCTCCCAGGACCATCCGCACCGAAAGGAGCCAGAAGGGTGAAACGCCATAGTCCTCGAAAAGGGCCTGGGCAGCGGTGCCGGAAAGCCCCCAAAAGGTAGCCGCCAGGAGGACCATTCCCAGACCCCGGGTGCGACTTTCCATGGATTCCAGTCTAGCGCCTCTTTCCCTGGAGGGTAAGGAGGAAGGTGTCTCTTCATAGATTAGGCGGGGGGTATCGCAGTGCTGGCAGGGATCCTGGGACATTCCGAGGCGGCCTTTCGCCTGCCCGATTGGGTGGGGGAAGGGGCCCGCACCTTCGCGCCCCGGCCCGAGGTGGCCCTGGCGGCAAAAGGGGAAAGCAGCCACATCCTAAGGGTGGCCCAAGGCCCTGGGGGGTCTCCCCTCTGGATCGCCGTCGAAGGCCTTCTCTGGTACGGGGAGAAATGGGGAGCCGCAGGGGCGCTGGCCGCCTTCTCAGAGAAGGGCGAAGCCTTTCTCTCCCATCTGGCGGGCCCCTTCACCCTGGTCCTTTGGGACGGCGAGGGAGAAAAGGTCTATCTCTTCCGCAGCCGCCAGGGTTTGGAAACCCTCTTCCTGGCCGACATGGGGGAGGGCCTTCTCTTCGCCTCCGATGAAGAAACCCTTTTCCGGGAAGGTTTTCTCAAACCCAGGGTAGGAAAAGCGGGATGGCAGGCCCTCCTGGCCTTGGGCCCCTTGCGCCTGCCGGGCCACACCTACTTTGAAGGGGTGGCAGAGCTTCAGCCGGGGGAAGGGCTGATCTGGAGCTGGCAGGAAGAAAAGAAGATCAGGGTACCCCTTCCCTTCGAGTACCGGGAGGATCTTACGGCGGAAGACGCCGCCGAAGAGCTCCTCTTTCTCCTGCGCCGGGCCGTCAAAAGGCTCTCTCGCCCCCAGAGCGGCTGCCTTCTGTCGGGAGGCCTCGACTCCAGCGCCCTGGCCTCCTTGCTGTCGGAAGAAACTTTCCCCCTCTTCACCGTCTCCCTGCGCTACGAGGACGACGAACGCCACTTCCGGGCCAACCCTTTTCAGCCATCCCGGGACGATCCCTACGTGGCGGAGATGGTGGCCTGGCTCCAGACCCGCCACGAGGAAGTGGTGGTGGGTCCGGAAGAACTGGTGGAATACCTTCTTCCCGCCATGGAAGCTCGGGGTCATCCCGGCATGGCCGATGTGGACAGCTCCTTTTTGGTCCTGCTGGCAAAGACAAAGGAGAAAGGGGAAGGATTCTTCACCGGTGAAGGGGCCGATGAGATCCTGGGGGGCTATCCTTGGTTCCGCCGCCCCTTTTCAGTGGAAGAAGGGCGCTTCCCCTGGTCGGCCGGCCTGGAGTGGCGGGAGAAGCTGGTGAACCCTGAGCTTTTGGAAGATCTCGACCTGAAGGGATATGCCCGGCGGCAGCTGGAGGAAGCCTGAGCATCCTTGCCGCCCCCTCCCCTGGGTGAACCTCCCGACATG
>JASBVX010000155.1 GCA_029960865.1 Bacillota bacterium
TGGAAGGAAAGGGCCACCAGGTGGATGAAGCCGAGGACGGTCAAAGCGCCCTGGAAAAAGTGCAAAAGGACACCTTCGATCTCATCTTCCTGGATATCACCATGCCCCGCATGGACGGCCTCACGGCCCTCAAGGCTATCCTCAAGGACGCCCCCGATGCTAAAGTAGTCATGTGCACCGCCATGGGGCAGCAAAACATCATCCTGGAGGCCATCCAATCGGGGGCTAAGGATTTCATTGTCAAACCCTTCGACCCCGATCGAGTGGTGGCAACCCTCGAAAGGCTCCTTTGAAGGAGGCAACCATGGGCAGCGACCGTCCCCTTTCCCAAAAGGAAATCGACCTCTTGCTCCAGCAGATCGCCGGTGCCCAGGCCAAACCCTCCCCTGTCGAAACCTCAGGGGAGCCGGGAGCCAAAGAGGGCTCTTCCTCCTTGGACGCCGCCCCCCAGCCTTCCCCCCAGCTCACCCCAGAAGAAAGGGCCTGGCTTCTTCAGGTCCAGGTGGATGTCACCATCTCCTTGGGAGGCACCACCATGCCCCTCCATGAGGTCTTGGGCCTCAAAACCGGCTCCTCCGTCTTCCTGGACCGGATGGTGGGGGACCCGGTGGACATCCTGGTGGGATCCCTCCTGGTGGCCCGGGGTCGCCTCCTGGTGCAGGACGACCAGTACGTCGTGGAGATTCTGGAAGTCCCCGGGCGGGTTTCCCCCTCCTGAATCTTCCGGAAGGAACGGCTGCCCTCCCTCTAGAAGTAGAGGGTAACCCCTCATTCCTCCGACAGGGAAAGGAGGCTATCTCATGGCAACCCAAGTAACCCCTGCCCGTTGGACGGTGTACGTGGAAGAGTTCACCGATGGCATCCTGGACCCCGGGAAACCCATGCTGGGGCCCGTAAAAGACGGCGGCCGCATTGTGGCCTACACGGCACCCGGCTGCTGGGGACCCATGCTCACCCCCAGCCTCAAAGGCGGCCATGAAGTGACGGTCCCCGTGGCGGTGGAAGGCACCCGGCCCGGCGATGCCGTGGCCATCGTCATCGAATCCATCCAGGTGACCTCCCTAGCCACCGCCTCCGGCAACGACCGGGTCATGGAAGGCCGCTTTATCGGCGACCCTTATGTGGCGGCCCGCTGCCCCCAGTGCGGCACCCTCTATCCCCCCACCCGCATCGAAGGGATCGGACCAGGGGCCATCCGCTGCGCCCACTGCGGCGCCGACGTGGTCCCCTTCACCTTCCGCCACGGCTACACCATGGTCTTCGATCATCAGCGGGGCGTCGGCCTCACGGTGGCGGGAAGCAATGTGGAGGAAATCGCCCGCAACGGCCGCGAATGGATGAAGATCCCCGAGGCGTCCCAGCAAAACGCGGTGGTCACCCTCATGCCCCAGGACCTCAAAGGGGCCGTCGCCCGCATGAGACCCTTTTTGGGCCAGCTGGGGACCACCCCCTCCCACCCGTTTCCCGACTCCCACAACGCCGGAGACTTCGGCGCCTCCCTGGTGGATGCCCCCCATGACTACCGCCTGACGGCGGAAGAGCTGAAAGAACACCGCACCGACGGCCACATGGACATCAACCGGGTGCGGGAAGGGGCCATCCTCCTGGCACCGGTGAAAGTGGAAGGAGCGGGCATCTACCTGGGGGACCTCCACGCCATGCAGGGAGACGGCGAGATCGCCGGCCACACCACCGACGTCAGCGGCATCATCACCTTGCGCGTTCACCGCCTCCCGGGCGCGAGCATCCCCGGCCCCATCCTCCTCCCCCGGGTGGAAGACCTCCCCTACCTGGCCCGGCCCCTCTCCCCCGAAGAAAAGGAGGCCGCCCGGATGCTGGCCGCCCAGTGGGGCCAGGAGGAACCGGAAGAAGACTTCCCCATCTCCTTTGTGGGGACCGGCCCCAACCTCAACGACGCCACGGAAAACGGCCTGGAACGGGCCGCCCAGGTCCTGGGGATCACCGTGCCCGAGGTCCTCAACCGGGCCACCATCACCGGGAGCATCGAGATCGGGCGCCATCCCGGCGTGGTGACGGTCACCTTCCGGGCCCCCAGGTCCTTGCTGGAAAAAGCGGGCCTCCTCCCGTGGGTGGAAGCCCAGTACGGTACAGCCTAGAAAGAGACGGGGAGCGCTTTCAGTCCCCCGTGACCTGGGTGAGGATCTGGAAGCGCTCCTTCTCTTCCTGCAGCCTTTGGCTGCTCCCCAACACGCACACATACCCCTCTTCCGGAAGAGAGGCGAAGAGAGGGGCCGCCTCTTGGATATCCTGGGGTCTTGCCTGCAGGATCTCCTCCCGTTCCCGATCCAAGTCCTCCTGGGTCAGGCCCGTCAGGACCATGGCATCGGCCCGCTCCCCCTTCATGGAAGGGGTCAGGGGCTGATCCAGCCCCCGCACGGTGCCGATGACGTACTTGGTCATCTCCCGCTCATCGGCAGCAAAGCTCCCCAGGTAATCGGCCAGGCCATCGAAGGTCTTGAGGGTTTCCTCCAGGTGAGGATCCCGGTAAGAAGCCAAAGCCACCTGGCCCGCCCGGCTCAGCTGGAAGAGGGCCCCGTAGGCGCCTCCCTTGACCCGCACCCGGTTCCAGAGGTAATCGAGACGCACCACCGTCTGGATCACCTGCCAAATCCCCGAGGGCTTCCCTTCCACGTTCCCGGCCTTGGCCACATACTGCACCCGGGCCCCGGAAAGAAGGCCTTCGCTCTGGGGCCCTTTCACAAAGGGCCGGGGAGCCGCCCCCATGGCTTCGCCTCCCATGAGGCCCTCCCCTTGCCCGAAAGCCTTCTTAAAGATGGCCCTTTCTTCTTCTTCCCCCGTGAAGGAATAGATCAAATCATCCCCGGCAAACAGGCGGCCGTAGAGATCCTGGAGCTTCTCCAGGACCCCCTCGGGACGATCCTTCAGCTGCTGCAAAAGCTCTTTCAGGAAGAGGAAGTACCCCACCCCTCCCGCCATATCCCGAAGGCGCGCTGAAGGGGAGAAAAGGGCAAGAGCCCTTTGGGCCGCAATCTCGTGCCCCTGCCAGTAAAGGCTCATCTCCATGCGGGAGCGCTGCTCCAAGAGGAGGGTCTGGATCCGCTCCCGGCTTTCCAGGAGGCTCTCTTTGAGGATCTCCCGCAAAAGCTCCCAGGCGGAAGGAATCTTCTCCCCCAGGGCCCGCCACCGGATCACCCCGTAGGTCTCGTAGTCATCGGCCCTAAAAGCCTGGTCGAAGGTATCGATGCCCAGAGAGAGGCGCCCAAAACGAAGGCCGATCTCATCGGCCACATCCCCGTAGGAGCGGCGGCGGGTATCCACCTTCCCCAGGAGGTAAAAGAGGGCGCTGGCCCAGGGGATCTCTTCCACCTCCAGATGGCGCAGGGGTACATAGAGGCTGACATACCCGATGCCCCTTCCATCCACGGGATGGTAGAGGAAGCGCCGCCTTCTCCTCCCCTCTTCCTCGGTGGGGATGGCCTCCCCCTTGGGCGAAACGTCTTCCCTTTGCAAAAGGGGCAAAAGGGCCAAAACCTCAGGCCGGTCGGGCTCCATCTGGCGCTGCAGGAGGGCCTGGGTCTCCGCCATGATCTTCCCCTTTTCCTCTTGGGTGAGGTGGGTCTTCTTTTCGGAAAGCTCCGCCTTGAGCTTCTCTTCCTCTTCTTCAAAGAGGCCCTCGGTGGCCTCCAGGACAAGATGAAGGGCATGGCTGTTCTTCAGGAGCCGCTCCTCCATAAGGGCTTCGAAGTAGCCTTCCTCCACCCCATCTTTCAGCCGGGGGAGGATCTTTTCGTATTGGATGTAGCCCAGAGGATCGGCTTCATAGGTCCAGGGGGTGAGCGCCTGCAACGAGGTGGCCAGACCCCGGGGGAAGCCCCGCATGTCGGCTTCCCGCAAGCGGAACTCCAGCTGGGTGAGGGAG
>JASBVX010000156.1 GCA_029960865.1 Bacillota bacterium
AAAGGAGCCCTCTATCCCCAAAAGTGAAATCCCATCAGGGCCGCAGAGGCTTGGGGGGGCGGGGAGCATCTCCTTCCCGCCCTCTTTTCCTTTCCACGATGGGGATGGAGTCCAGCACCCGGATGCCTTCCGGAGTGACCTGGCACCCGTAGGCGAGGGCCATCATGCCGGCCGCCACTCCCTCCCAGAACGCCCTCGCAAAAGAGGGATCGGCCTTATGGTCGGGGGAGAGGGCTCGCGCATCGTCCCGCTGCACAAACCATATCACCCCCGTGGGAATGCCCTTTTCCCGCAGCTCCCGCAAAAGGACCAGGTGTCGGGTTCCCCTCTGGGTGGGGGCATCGGGGAAAAGGGCCAGGCTTCCTTCCACCCGGTTGCAGGATTTTGTCTCGACAAAAAGGGGGCCCTGGGCTCGATCCAGGCGAAAGTCGATGCGGGCAGACGAAAGGGCTGCTTCTCGCTTCCACGAGGTGACATCTTGGGCAAAGGGCCAAGCCCGCCGGCGAAGACCCTCCTCCAGAAGGCGGTTGGGCATGCGGGCATCCACCGAGACCCAGCGTCCCTTGTGTTCCACCAGCAAAAGGGTGCCTTTTGTCTTGGGATGATGAGTCGGGAAGGCCAACCCCCTGGCGCCGGGAAGGAGGAGCTCCTCCATGCGGCCGGAATTGGGAAGGTGCAGGGGGACTTCTTCTCCCCCTTCTCTCCGGGCCAAAATAAGAAAGCGGTTGGGACGTCGGAGGAGGACCACTTCCTCCAAAGGAGATGGGAAGGGCACGAAGACGGAGGCGAGAAGGTCCTGAGACACGATGTGCCATCCTTTCTGGAAGCCCGCCGGGATCGGAATTGGGCCCTTCTGGAGGGCTTCCATCCCCTAAAGCATGCCCTTCGTTTCGGGGCCCAGGTGGTGCGGGCCGTAAGCCCGGAACCGGAAGCCATCCATCGCCTGGCGGAATCCCTGGCCCCTGACGTGCTCCCCTGGCTGGAAGATCACCTGGAGCCCATCCCAAAAGAAATCTTCTCCCGGCAGACGCCTTATCCGCTGCCTTCCCCGGTACTGGCTTTGGCCCCCAGGCCTCCGATCGACGCCGGGGCGCTGTTGCGGGAAGAAGGGCGAAATGCCCCCCTTCTCTTACTGGAGCATCCGTCCCACCTGGGGAACGTGGGTGCCGCCATCCGGGTGGCTGCGGCCGCCGGTGCCCGCGGGGTCGTCGTGACGGGGCCCCAGGATCCTTGGCATCCCGCCGCTCTGAGGGGGGCTGCCGGCCTCCAGTTCGCCCTCCCAGTGGCTGCGGTGGCGGAAGGGCTCCCCCCCGTGAAGGGACCTCTGTGGGCCCTCCATCCCGAGGGGGATCCGCTGGAGTCCACCCCCATCCCCTCCGAAGCCATGCTGGTCTTCGGGTCAGAGCGGCGGGGCCTCAGCCGGGATATCCTGAAAAGGGCCGAAAGGCGCGTGGCCATTCCCATGACCCCCGGCGTTTCCAGCCTCAACCTGGCCACCGCCGTGGCCGTCGTCCTCTATGCGTGGAGGCTCGGCCGCTCCCTTTAGCCCAGGGCAGCTTTCAGCTCCGCCGCCATCTCCCCGCAGTAGCTCCCATCCTGATAAGCCGCCTTGACCTTTTCGTTGTCCCCTTGGAGGCCAGCCATTTCCTGGCTGTAGGGGCGGGAGGCGTAGCGGCCCACCTCGCGACCTTCTTCGTCCAGAAAGACGAAGACGGGGATCTTTTTGCGGCCCCAAGTGAGAAAATAGCGCTCTACTGCTTCCTGCAGCTCGGGATCATCCCGGTAGAGGAAATGAAGGTTGAAGGCACCCGTTTCTTCCGCCAGCTTCCTGAGGGCCGCCACGCACATGATGCAATCTCCGCACCAGTTCTCCGCCACCACCAGGGTGGGGATGGGTTTGCCCCGCTCTTCCTGCAGGCGGCGAAACCAGGCCAGATCTTCCTCGGAAAAATGGGCGTTCTCGTAGGCGCTGTTGAAACGAGCCCGCTGCCTTTCGTCGTAGCGGGCGATGAACTCCTCGTAGGAAATGCCCCTTTTCAAGAGGTCATGGCCATCTAAAAGGGTTTTGGACCAAACCAAAGCGTTCCCCTCCTGCCAGTTAGTGTACCTTTGTTGCTCCTAGAAAGGAAAAACTCTGTCTATAATGGGCTCCGGAGGGTCACCTTTTGGCGTCCTACTGGCGTCTTCTCCGCAAATCTTCTCTCCGCTCCATTTTTTTGGGCGTGGCTATTTTAGGATTGGGATACGGCATCGTGGGGGTTCTTTTGAACCTCTACTTCCTGGCTCTGGGCTACGACTCCGTCTGGATCGGCATCTTTGTGGCCTGGGGATTCGTGGTGGCCTTCCTCACCGCCCTCCCCATCAGCCGGCTAGTCAACCGGCTGGGCACCCGCGGAGCGATCCTCTGGGGCATCGGCCTGAGCGCCCTCTCCCTGGCAGCCGCTGTTCTGTTTCCTTCCCCCGCTCCCCTGCTTGTCGCTCTGGCCTTGCTGGCCATGGCGCAAGAGGCCATCAACATCGCCCTGGGCCCCCTTTTGATGGAACAGAGTGAGCCGGAGGAACGGGAACACCTCTTTGGAGGTCAGACGGCCGTCAGCACGGGGGCCAATGCCGTAGGAAACCTTGTCGGAGGCTGGCTTCCCGCCGCCATCGCGTTGAGTATCGGTGCTGGGGAGAAAGACCCTCAAAGCTATGGGTACACCCTTCTGATGGCAGCCGCCCTGGCCATCGTGGCCCTCCTTCCCTTTAGCCGCGTCCCCCTGGTGCAAGACCACGCTTCCTCCCTTTCGGTCTTGCCGCCGGAAAGCTTCCGCATCCAGCAGATTTGGGAGGACCGGCTGCTGCTGGCCTTCACTCTTCCGGCCATAGTCGGGGGCTTGGGGGCCGGCTTTTCTATCCCGCTTTTGAACGTTTACCTGGACCTGCGCTACGGAGCTACCTCCGGGGAAATCGGCTTCATCTTCGCCTGGAGCGCCGCCTTCATTGCCCTCGGTTCCCTCCTCACAGGGCCTCTGGCTCGCCGCATCGGTCGCGTCCCCACCATCGTCTGGGTGCAGGCGGCTTCCTTGCCCTTCATCGCCGCCTTCGCCCTCAGCCCCAACATTTGGTGGGCCGCCGGCTTCTACTGGTTCCGTGCCATGCTGATGAACATGGCCAACCCCATCATCTCCCTTTTGATGATGGACTCCTTCAACCCCCGCCGCCGGGCTACCGTCAACGCCGTCACCGGCATGGCCTGGATGCTGGGCTCGGCAGCCGCCTCCCCCGTGGCTGGCCTTTTGATGCGCCATGTGTCTTTGACGGCCCCCTTGTGGATCACCTTGGGTCTTTATGGCCTTGGCACCTATCTTTACTACCGCTTTTTCTGGCGGCGCCCCCTTTCCTCCTGAAGATTTCAGGTGTGGTATCCTGCAGCCAAGGAGGGTGAGGGCCCATGCATGAAGTGCAGGAAGGCCTTTCCCTGGTGGAAGAAGTCGACGCCCTTCTGGGGGAAGACGACGGCTGGCTCCCCCAGCTGGGAAATGCGGCCGCTGCCCTTTTCCATCGCCTGGGTGACATCAACTGGGTGGGGTTTTACCTGCGCAAGGGAGAGGAGCTCCTTCTCGGCCCCTTTCAGGGGAAACCCGCCTGCGTCCGCATCGCCATGGGAAGAGGAGTTTGCGGCACGGCCGCCCTGAAAAAGGAGATCTTGCGGGTATCCAACGTCCATGAGTTTCCCGGCCATATCGCCTGCGACACCGCCTCCAACTCGGAGCTGGTGATCCCCATCATGCCTCAGGGTGAGGTGGTGGGGGTCTTGGATGTGGATAGCCCCCTTTTCCAGCGCTTCGGAGTGGAAGAGGAACGGGAGCTGGCAGCAGTGGTGCAGC
>JASBVX010000157.1 GCA_029960865.1 Bacillota bacterium
GTTGCTGGACTTTGTGATCCAAATAGAGGGCTGGATGCGGCTCTTTCGCCTGGAACCTGTGTTATAATGGCTGGGTACTGAAGGATGGAAGAAGCGAGGCGAACCAGCGATGAAAAAAGGTATTCATCCCCAGTACGTGGAGACGACGGTGATCTGCTCCTGCGGAGCCACCTACAAGATCCATTCCTTGAAGCCCGAGATCCGGGTGGATATCTGCGGCCAGTGCCATCCTTTCTACACCGGGAATCAAAAGATCGTGGACGCCGGCGGGCGGGTGGAACGGTTCCGGCGCCGGTATGGCGAGGCCGCCCTCCAGGGCCGGTAATCCATGGCATCGCGCCCTCTCTACGGCGGCCAGGCCCTCATCGAAGGGGTCATGATGCGGGGGCCCCGGGCGGCCGCCATGGCGGTCCGGAGGCCCGACGGCGGTATCGAAGTCAAGGTGGAAAAGCTGGGTCAGTGGGCTGGCCGGGTACCGGGAGGAAGCTGGCCCCTGGTGCGGGGCGTGGTGGGGTTGGTGGAGTCCCTGGCCATCGGTCTGGGGGCTCTTTCCTTCTCCGCCAATGTCTCCAGCCCTGAAGAAGAGCAGCTCACCCCCGCCCAGGTGCGGATCACCATGTGGATCTCCGCCCTTCTGGCGGTGGGGATCTTTGTGGTCCTGCCCACCTTTGTCACGGGGTTCTTGGGCAGGTGGGGCTGGAGCCACTTAGAGCTGAACATGGCGGAAGGCCTTCTGCGGGTCGTCCTTCTGGTGGGTTACCTCCTCCTGATTTCCCGCATGGCGGAAATCCAAAGGGTTTTGGAATATCACGGGGCGGAACACAAGACCATCGCCGCCCTGGAAGCAGGCGCCCCCCTGACGCCCTTATCGGTGAAGCGGTTCTCCCGCTTCCATCCCCGCTGCGGCACCAGTTACCTTCTCTTCGTGGCCCTGGTGGCAGTGTTCGTCTTCAGTTTCCTAGGGTGGCCCTCCCTTTTCTGGCGGGTGACCAGCCGCCTCATCCTCTTGCCCTTGGTGGCGGGCCTCGCGTATGAGGTCCTGAGGCTCTCCGCTCGGGGAGGCGATGCCCTCTGGGCCCGGGCGGTGGCGGCGCCAGGCCTCTGGATGCAGCGCTGGACCACGCGGGAACCTGATGAAGAAGAACTGGAAGTGGCCATCGCTGCCCTGGAAGCCGCTCGGGAGGCAGAGGAGGAGGCGGAGGTGCGCCAAGCATGAAGCTGGATCGGGAAAAGCTGGAGGAACTCTCGCAGCGCTACGACCGTCTCCTGGCCGAGATGGCCGATCCCGCCACCCTTTCCGATCCGGAAAAGATCAAAGAGCTTTCCCTGGAGCGGGCCCGCCTGGATGAAGTGGTCCTGGCCTACCGGGCTTATCTCCAGTTCCTCCAAGAAAAAGAGACGGTGGCACACATGGAGCGGGAAAGCCGAGACCCGGAAGAAGAGGAATGGCTGCGGGAAGAGGCAAGGAATCTGGAAGAGCAGCTTTCCCGCATCGAAAGGGACATTTTGAGGGCCCTTTTGCCCCGGGATGAGCGGGATGAGAAAAACGTCATCCTGGAGATCCGGGCGGCGGCCGGGGGCGAAGAAGCCGCCCTTTTTGCCGCCGACCTTTTGCGGATGTACATCCGCTACGGGGAGCGCCACCGCTGGAAGGCCGACATCCTCAGCTCCCATCCCACCGAAAGGGGCGGCTACAAGGAAGTCATCGTCCAGATCCAGGGGCGGGGGGCCTACAGCCGCTTAAAGTTTGAGAGCGGGGTTCATCGGGTGCAGCGGGTGCCGGAAACGGAAGCCCAGGGGAGGATCCACACCTCCACCGCCACGGTGGCGGTGCTGCCGGAAGCCGACGAAGTGGATGCCGCCATCGATCCTGAGGACCTGGAGATCGAAACCTACCGGTCCAGCGGGGCGGGGGGCCAGCACGTCAATAAGACCGAATCGGCTGTCCGCATTCTCCACAAACCCACGGGCCTGGTGGTCACCTGCCAGGATGAGCGCTCTCAGCACAAAAACCGGGAGCGGGCCCTTAAAATTCTGAGGAGCCGCCTCTACGAACTGCGGGTGCGGGAAAAGCAGGAGAAAGAGGCGGAAGAACGCCGCAGCCTCATCCAGTCGGGGGATCGCAGCGAAAAAATCCGCACCTACAACTTCCCCCAGAACCGGGTGACGGATCATCGCATCAACCTCACCCTCTATCGCCTGGACGCCATCATGGACGGCGATCTGGACGAGCTCATCGATGCCCTTTTGCAGGCCTATGAGACGGAACAGCTGGCCCAGGCCCGCTGATGGCCGCCGCTTGAGACGGCTGGGCGTGCGGTTTCTGCGCCGGGCGGGGATAGAATCCCCAGCCCTGGAAGCTTCCCTTCTCCTGGCCCATGCCGCCGGCAAAAGCCGCACCTTCGGTTTTGCCGCCGGCCCCAGGGATCATCTGGACGAGGAAGCCTACTGGCGCTACCGGGATCTTTTGCGGGAGCGGGCCCTGGGCACCCCCCTCCCTTATCTTTTGGGCCGGGCGGAATTTGCCCATTATCGGGTGCGGGTGGGCCCTGGGGTTCTCATCCCGCGCCCCGAAACGGAGCTTCTTTTGGAAGTGGCTCTGGAGCTGGCCCGGGGCACCGTCCTTCCCCCAGGCATTCCTTTCCGCTGGGGCGATGCCGGTACCGGCAGCGGCATTCTGGGGATCGGCCTTGCCCTTGGGCGCCCCGGCGAGGAAGTCTGGCTCTGGGATCGGCAACCCCGGGCCCTTTCCTACGCTGCCGCCAACGTCTGGGAGCTGGGCCTTACCCGGCAGGTGCGCCTCCTCAAAGGGGGCTGGTGGCCAGCCTTTTCCCTGCGCTTTGCCGGGGTGGTGGCCAACCCCCCCTACCTTTCCCAAGACGATTGGAAAAAGTCATCCCGTGAGGTGCGGCGGGAACCCGTGGAAGCCCTTTTGGCGGGAGAGACCGGCCTGGAAGACCTGGAGGCGGTGGTCCAAGGAGCTCCCCCTCACCTTCACCCGGGAGGCTTTTTGGCCCTGGAGATCGGAGCAGGCCAAGAGGAAGCTGTGGTAGGCTATCTGCAGGCAGCCGGCTTTGAAGACATCTTTTGCCGGCGGGATGGCGCCGGCATTCCTCGGGTGGTGGCAGGACGATGGCCAGGTCCGTGACACCCATACGCCAGGCTGGAGAGGAAGGAGCCCTGGCCCAGGCGGCGGCCCTCCTCAAAATGGGGGGCTTGGTGGCGTTCCCCACCGAGACGGTCTACGGCCTGGGGGCGCTGGCCCGGGACGAAAGGGCGATCGGCCGCCTCTATCGGGTCAAGGGAAGGCCTCCCTCCAATCCCCTCATCGTCCACGTGGCCTCTTGGGAGCAAGCCAGAGGCTGGGTCCGGGAATGGACCCCTGCCGCACAGGCTTTGGCGGAGGCTTTCTGGCCCGGGCCCCTCACTTTGGTGCTGGAGGCAGCCTCCTGGGTTCCCGCCATCCTTCGGGGAGGCCACCCTACGGTGGCCCTCCGCTGGCCTCGCCATCCCGTGGCCTTAGCCCTTCTGCAGGCGGTGGGCGAGCCTCTGGTGGCTCCCAGCGCCAACCGATCCGGGCGCCCCAGCCCCACCCGGGCGCAGGATGTGGCGGAGGATTTTCCCTCCGGAGAGATCGACCTCATCTTGGACGGGGGTCCGGTGGAGGTGGGGGTGGAATCCACTGTGGTGGATGCCCGAGAAGAGATCGTCTATGTCCTCCGGCCAGGAGGGATCATCCTGGAGGATTTGGTAAGGGTCTGGCCCCGGGTGGAAGGGATGGTTTCTCGTGAAAAAGAGAAGCTTTCCCCGGGGAGCCTCTTTCGCCA
>JASBVX010000158.1 GCA_029960865.1 Bacillota bacterium
GAGGGGCACATACCGGCCCTCCAAAGCGATCGCCCCTTCTTCTTCGGCGTTTCCTTCATAGACCTTCACGTCCCACACCCGGTGGCTGAAGGTGTGGCGGTAATCGAAGCTTTCACGGCGGCGCGCGGGAAACTCCGGAGGGAGGGCCGGGAAACCGTAGAGGCCCCCCAAAAGGCCCTCTACAGGTCTTTTTTCGAGAAACACCGCCTTTCCGCGGCGAAGGACCAGGGTGGGGCGAGCCACGGGACGGGGCGGCTTTCGGGGAGGCGGAGGGGTGCCTTCTCCCCGGGTCCGGCAGAGGTGAAAGAGGGGGCACTGGGCACAAAAGGGGCGGGAGGGGCGGCAGATGAGGTTTCCCAGGTCCATGAGGGCCTGGTTGAAATCCCCCGGGCGGCGGGGATCCACCGCCTGGTGGGCAGTTGCTTCCAGGAGGCGGCCTTCTGGTACCCCCAGAACCCGCCGCCAAACCCGGCGGGCATTTCCATCCAGGGCAGGAACGGGCACACCGCCGGCCATGCTGGCAAGGGCCCCGGCCATGTAGGGACCGATCCCCGGAAGCTCCCGCAAAGCCTTCACATCGTGGACCGGGATGAGGCCTCCATGGTGGGTCGCGATCCGGCGGGCCGCCTGGTGGAGGAAGCGGGCCCTGCGGTAGTAGCCCAGCCCCTGCCAGAGGGTGAGGACCTCTTCTTCGGAAGCCTGCGCAAGGCTCTCGATGTCGGGAAAGCGGCGGAGGAAGGCCTCGTAGTACGGGATGACGGTTTTCACCTGGGTCTGCTGCAGCATGGATTCGCTCACCAAGGTGGCGTAAGGGGAAGGGGAAGGGCGCCAGGGAAGGGGCCGTTGGTGGCGGTCATACCAGGAAAGAAGCTCTTTGCGAAGATCCTGCAGGGATATCTCCATGGTTCCCTTGTATCAAAAGAGAGCCTCGCAGGGGGAGAAGGATTTCGCCCTCCTGAGGGAGAAGGAGAATAGGGATAACAAAATCTATAGGTATGGTGCTCTGGGGGAGCCCTGTTGGGGCTGAGATCGCCAAAGTGCGGAACCCCTCGAACCTGATCTGGGTCATACCAGCGAAGGGATGGAGCCTAACCATCTTCCAGAGCGCCTCCTTACCCAAAGGAGGTCTTTTTATGTCCCCAAGCTTTAGTACCATGCTGGTCCGTCTGCGGGAGAGACGCCCCTTGATCCACCACATCACCAACGATGTGGTCACCCACATCACCGCCAATGCCACCCTGGCGGCCGGGGCTTCCCCCATCATGGCAAAAGCGTTGGAGGAAGTGGAAGAGGTGGCCCGCCAGGTGGATGGGCTCGTTCTCAACATCGGCACCCTCACCCCTGCCCAGGTGGAAGCCATGAAGGCAGCGGGCAAAGCGGCCCGGGGAGAAGGGATTCCCATCGTTCTGGATCCCGTAGGCTATGGGTTTACGAAGCTGCGCACCCAGGCCACCCACGAGCTTTTGGCCCAAGTGAAGCCCTCGGTGATCCGGGGCAACCAAGGAGAAATCGGGCTTCTGGCGGGAGGAAAAGGGGCCGTCAAGGGAGTGGAAGGGAAGGGGGAGGATCCCCGGGAGATGGATCGCCTGACGGTGGAGCTGGCCCGCCGGGAGAAGGCGGTGGTGGCCATGACGGGGCCGGAAGATCGCATCAGCGATGGGCAGCGGCTTGTGGTCCTCCGAAGGGGCCATCCCGCCATGGGAGCCATCACGGGAAGCGGCTGCATGGCGACGGCCGTGGTGGCTTCTTGGGTGGCGGCCTTTCCCGACGATCTCCTCTGGGCTACGGTTGGGGCTCTGGCGGCTTTCTCCCTGGCGGGAGAGAAAGCGGCGGCCCACAGCCGGGGGCAGGGCAGTTTCACGGCGGAGCTCCTGGATGCCCTGGCGGCCCTCACCCCGGAAGAGCTGGTTCCCCTGGAGGCGGAAATCCATGAACGCTCCCTTTGATCCTCGGGTTCTTCGCCTCTACGCCATCGTGGACGAAGACTTTCTGAAAGGCCATGGGCTGGTGGCAGCAGGCCAGGCCCTTCTACGGGGAGGAGCCACATGCCTCCAGCTGCGGGCCAAGAAGGCTTCGGGAAGGCGTTTTTACTCATGGGCCAAAGAGCTTCGCTCCCTCACCCGCCGCTACGGAGTACCCCTGTGGATCAACGACCGGGTGGATGTGGCTCTGGCGGTGGGGGCTGATGGGGTCCACGTGGGGGAAGAAGACCTGCCCTTGCCGGAGGTCCTCTCCCTCATGGAAGGGCGGGGATGGGTGGGTTTTTCCCCCGCGGATCTCGAAAGGGCCCGCTGGGCCCAGGAGATGGGCGCCCATTATCTGGGAGTCGGCCCCATCTTCAGCACCGCCAGCAAGGAGGATGCAGGAGAGGCCGTCGGCATGGAAGGGCTCCGCCGGGTGGTGGCGGCGGTGACCATCCCGGTGGTGGCCATCGGCGGGCTGGATCACCGCCACGGACGGGAAGTCCTGCAGCAAGGCGCTGCCGGAGCTGCCTTCATTTCGGCCCTTCTGGGAAGCTCCGACATCGAGGGAGCCACCCGTGTCATGAAGGAGGCGATGAACCGATGACGATTCCCAGAGCCCTCACGGTGGCCGGCTCCGATTCCGGAGGCGGGGCCGGCATCCAGGCAGACTTGAAAGCCTTTTTGGCTTCAGGAGTCTACGGCCTTTCCGTCATCACGGCGGTGACGGCGCAAAACACGGTCGGGGTGCAAGGGGTGGTGGTCCTGGAGCCCTCTTTTGTCCGCTTGCAGCTCCAGTCGGTCATGGAGGACATCGGGGCCGACGCCGTCAAGACGGGGATGCTGGCCACCGGCGAGATCATCCAAGAGGTGGCCGCCACCATGGACGTTTACCGGGTGGAAAGGCTGGTGGTGGATCCGGTAATGGTGGCCAAATCGGGGGATCGTCTCCTGGATGAAACGGCCCTTTTGGCTTTGCGGGAGGATCTCTTGCCTAAAGCTTTGGTGGCCACGCCCAACCTCCCGGAGGCGGAAGCCCTCTTGGAAATGGAGATCCGCTCCCCTGAGGCCATGGAAAAGGCGGCCCGCCTTCTCCATGGGATGGGGGTCAAGTATGCCGTCATAAAAGGGGGGCACCTGGAGGGGGCAGAAGCCCTGGACGTGGTCTTCGACGGCAAAGAGATCCGCTATCTCCGGGCTCCCCGGTATATGACGCCCCATACCCACGGCACAGGGTGCACCTTTGCTTCCGCCATTGCCGCTGGGCTGGCCCGGGGGATGGAGCCTCTAAAGGCCATCGAGTACGGCAAGCGTTTCATCACGGAGGCCATCGCCAAGGCGCTGCCCCTGGGGCAAGGAAAAGGTCCCACCAATCCTGGGGGCCTGGTGAGAGAGGTTCCCTAGCCTTTCGCCTGCAGCCAGGGCCGGGGATCCCTCAGGATAAGCCTTCTTCCGCGGACGGAGGCTTTCGGGGGTGGTGCCCAGGCCCATGCTTGGGGGAAGGGAACCGGATCTCCGCCCCAGCTGAAGCGTCCCTCAAGGGGCGGGTGGGAAGGGATACCCCTTTCTGCCGTCGCGCGGCGGGATGCTGATCCACGGGCTCGGAATCACGTGGGTGATCATTAACGGGGTGCGGACGGGTGCTGGCTGAAGGTCTTGGATCAAGGGCAGCCGGGGGGTTGGGGCGATGTCGGGGGTGCAAGTATACCACCGGCCTCTCCTTCTTTAATTCTCTAAAACCGTTCCGCAACTCATAGACAAATATCCCGTCGAAGGGATACCGTCCCGGTTGCTTCCTGCTTCATCCACCGGCACCGGCCGAAGCC
>JASBVX010000159.1 GCA_029960865.1 Bacillota bacterium
GACCTTCGCATCACCAACGGGTTTACCGAGGGCACCCACACCAAGATCAAGCTCTGGAAACGTTTGCGCTACAGGTTTCAGGATGCGGAAACCTCTATCCGCAAGATGCTTTTAGGTCTCCTGCCATGGTTTCTCTTGGAACTAACACCACACTTATGGGCGTAGAGCCCAGGCGTATTGACAACGAGGAAGCAGTCCGATAGCGTTGGACCACAATGCCATGCTAGGGCACGCACAGGTGTCAACCGACCGGGAGCCTCGGCCATGGGTGCAACCCACGCGGCACCACCCTGCGACAAGGGGCACGTGAGGGTAGGTACAACTGCGTCCCCAAGGAGGACCTCAGTGGTACACGTCGAGATGATCGAAGCACCGAGCAACCTGGGTCTACGACCGCTGTACCCAGGACACGTCCCTGGCGCGTGGCGCGCCCCGGAGGCCTTGCGGAAAGCCGGTTTGTATTCCCTTCTCCAACCCCACGGGGTCCATGCGCTCCCCCGCCCTGCCTACGAGGAGGGAGCACAGCCCGGCACCCGAGTCCGTAACGGCCACACCATCCGCCGCTTCAGCGAAGACCTGGCCGGGGTCGTCGCACAAGTGCTGGCAGCAGGCAACGTTCCAGTGGTGATCGGCGGGGACTGCAGCGTATTGCTGGGCTGCCTTTTCGGCGCACGGAGGAGTGGCCGCTGCGGCCTCCTTCACGTGGATGGCCACAGCGATTTCTTCCATCCCGGCAATTATGACTCCAGCACGCGGCTGGGATCAGCCGCGGGCATGGATCTTGCCTTGGCAACCGGGCGGGGTGAGCCGCTCTTGACCCGGTGGGATGGCGTTCCCGGGCCCCTGGTGGAAGATGGCGACGTAGTACAGATCGGCGAACGCGACGAGCTCGATCCGGGGTACGCCTATGCAGACATCAAGGCAACGGAAATCCGACGGATCCCTGTGCGCCTCGTCAAACAAGTGGGAATCGCCCGGTGCTGCCAGGAAGTGAGGACGCATGGCGAGGAGCGGGGGCTAACGAGGGTCTGGCTGCATGTGGACGTGGATGTGCTCGACCAGAACGTCATGCCCGCGGTGGACTCTCCCGGCAGCCCGGGATTGACCTTTGCGGAGCTGGAAGAGCTCATGGGGGACGTTTGCCAGACCATGCCCGTGGTTGGGGTTGATGTGACCATCTATGATCCGGAACGAGATCCGGATGGCACCTACGCCCTTCAGCTCGCAACATGCCTGGCCAGCAGTCTCAGGAAGGTGGTGGAGGAAAAACTATGAACCCCGATGAGAGGGCTATCCGAGAACTTGTCAGGGACTGGCACCGGGCTACCGCTGCCGGTGACGTAGAAGCCGTGCTGCTTCTGATGCAGGAGGACGCTGTGTTCCTGGTGCCGAACCAACCGCCGATGAGAGGGCGGGCCGCCTTCGAGCGAGCGCTCCGCACCCTGCTAGCCTCAAATTATGTGGAGTCCACCGGCGAAATCCAGGAAGTGGAGGTATCTGGGGATCTGGCCTACTGCTGGACCCAGCTCCAAGTGAGTGTCATCCCGAAGTCCGGAGGTACCCCCACCGTCCGCTCTGGCCATGCCGTGTCGGTTCTCCGCAGGCAAGGGGACGCCACCTGGCTCTTGGCCCGGGATACTAACCTTTTGACCTCATCCGGGTCGAACCCCGTGGCCGATTCACTGCACGCCTCGGGCCCCAATGCGGAGCATCGCGACAAGCTCATGCCATTCGGACCCCTCGTCGGCAGTTGGGATCTCGACGTGATCTACTATGACGGAAGCGGTGCTATCAGGCGTCGCACTCCCGGCGAGTGGCATTTCGGCTGGGCCCTCGAAGGACGGGCCATCGTGGACGTCTGGATCGTCCCGCCGCGCCCGGAACGGCCGGCAGAGGGGCCGCCGCCCGGCGAATATGGTGCTACCGTGAGGTTCTACGATCCAAGGATCGACGCTTGGCGCTCTACGTGGCACGGTCCTGTTCACGGCATCGTCTGGCCCTTCCTGGCGCGGCAAATGGGTGACGAGATTGTTCTAGAGCGTACACAGGAGAATGGTACCCTTGCCCGCTGGATCTTCAGCCAGATCCAGCCCACCTCCTTCCACTGGCGCGCTGTCGCCTCCGAGGACAGCGGTAAGACCTGGCGTCTGGAGCAAGAGATGAGGGCTACCCGTCGTCACTGACCCTAGGCGGGTGAGAAGGACCTGCCTCTGGCCGACCTGACACCGCCGCATGCGGACCGCAGGTGGAAGGGGTGCCAGTGGCCGAGGGCCGTAGCCCTCATGGTGCTCTCATCCTCCCCACCCAAAAAAGAAAGGTACCAGTAAAGGCGCCAGAAGGCTCAAGACCGCGCCATGGACCAGCGCAAACGAGGCGGTAGGCGCGTCGGTGGCCGCCGCATAGAGGGGAAGGGTGGTATCCATGGTGGTGGCGCCTCCCGGCAAAACCGCCCGCCACCTCCCCTCTTCGGGAAGAAGGGCCACCAGAAAAGGCACCAGGATGACCGTCAAGACTTCGCGAAAGAGATTTCCAAGAAACCCAAGGATCCCCGCCTCAGGACCCCCCAGCTGGGTGAGGACCACCCCTGTAAAGCTATACCAGCCAAAACCAGCGGCACTTCCAAGGGCCCACGGTAAAGGAATGGCAAAGATGAGGGCGGCTCCCCAAGCTCCCAGAAGGGTTCCCGCGGCCCCCAGAAAAGGCCTGAAGAGCCAGTGCCACCCTTCCGCCCGGGCCCTTTGCCACACGTCCTTGCCCTGGGAGGCCATCTGGCGTCCGATCAACACCAGCAAGAAAACCAAAAAGAGGCGGGTGCCTCCTTCCGCCAAGAGAGAAAGATCCATCCCCAAAGAAGCCGCCCCCAGGCCTACTCCCGTTCCCAAGATGACAGCCCCCACCGCCAGAGCCGCCAGGACCCAGATCTTCCGAGACGAGGCCTCTCCCTTGGGGAGGTCCACCTTCTCCACCCCGTTCTCTCTCCTCAGGGGATAGAGAAACCCTGCCAGAAAGGCCCCCCCTGCTCCCCCCACCGCCAGGACAAGGCTCCAGAGGCCCAAACGGCTTAACGCATCCTTGAGATCGGGGTAAAGGCCCAGCTGAATCCCGATGGAAAGAAGCAGGAGGACCAGAAGGCCCGTCATGGCTTTTTCCCAAAGCCCTTCTCCCCAGGCTTTACCAAAGCCCGTAAGGTAAAGCAGTATACCCCCCAAAAGGCCAGCTGCCAGCCAGATCAACCTGGAGCCCCTTCCTCCCTTACGCTCTATCCTAAAGGATCCTTAACCCCCTTTGGGGAAAGGCCCTTTGGATAACCAGCCTAACTTTTCTGAAATTTTGTTGAGATCCTTAGCAGGACCTAGGTTCTTTCCGTCGAAAGAGGCGTGAAACTCATTTGTGAAAGGAAGATCATGCCCATGCCCAAGCACCATCGCCGCCTCCGCCTCGGCGCCCTCATCCTCCTCCTGGCATTTTCCCTTCTCTTGAGCGCCTGCGGCGGCTCGGCCCCCGCGCCGGCAGGCGGCAGCGGGAGCACCAACCCGCCCGCCGCCGGCGCCAACGAAACCCTGACGGTAGCCATCGGTATCGATGCCGACACCCTCGACCCCGCCGGCCAAACCACCACCACCATCCAGAACATGGTGGACTATGTGGTGGAAACCCTCCTGAACCTCCCCACGGCTAAAGCCGGGGGGTTCTAAGAGGAACCACCGCCGCC
>JASBVX010000160.1 GCA_029960865.1 Bacillota bacterium
CACCCGGTGGTGCTGCAAAACGGCGGGTATAATCCCGAAAAGGTGTCGGGGTTTGCCTTTGGCCTGGGCGTGGAGCGGATCGCCATGATCAAGTACGGCATCGATGATCTGCGCCTCTTTTTTCAAAACGATCCCCGCTTTTTGGGGCAATTCTAGGAGGGCCGGCATGCGCGTTTCACTGCACTGGTTGAGAGAATTCGTTCCCCTGGAGATGGAAGCGGAGGAGCTGGCGCAAGGCCTTAGCTCCATCGGCCTGGAGGTGGCGGCCATCCACCGCCCTTGGGCCAAGACGGCAGGGGTGTGGGTCGGCAAGGCCCTTTCGGTGCGAAGGCACGAAAACAGCGACCGCCTTTTCATCGTGGAGGTGGACTGGGGCAGGGAAACCGCCGCCCAGGTGGTGACGGCGGCCGCCAACGTGGTGGAGGGGATGCTGATGCCCTATGCGCCTCCCGGGGCCTGCCTTCCCGATGGGAGGGAGCTGAAAAAGGCGGTGCTGCGGGGCGTGGCGTCGGAAGGGATGCTCCTTTCGGCGGACGAGCTGGCCCTGGGAGGCGATCATGACGGGATCATGGCCCTTTCTCCCGCGGAAGGGTGGCAACCGGGGGACCCTTTTGACCTGGGGTGGGATGATGCCGTCCTGGAGCTGGAGCTCACCCCCAATTACCAGGTCCATGCCCAAAGCGTGGTGGGGGTGGCCCGGGAAGTGGCGGCCCTTTACCGCTTGCCTCTGCGCATCCCGCCTTTGCCGGAAGGAGCGAAAGGGGAGGAGCCGCCGGCAGCGCCGCCCCCGATAGAGGTCTTTGTGGAGGAGCCCGAGGGAGCCCGCCGCTTCATCATCTGGTATGTGGAGGGGCTGCGGGTGGGGCCCTCTCCCCTTTGGATGCAGCGGCGCCTCCTGGCGGCGGGGATGCGGCCCATCTCCAACGTGGTGGACATCAGCAACTACCTCATGCTGGAGTGGGGTCAACCCCTCCACATGTTCGATGGGGCAAGGGTCCGGGGCGGCCGCATCGGGGTGCGGGGAGCCAGCTCTGGGGAGGAGCTCATCACCTTGGATGGCCAGAAGCGAAAGCTCAAGGCGGGCGATCTGGTCATCGCCGACGGGGAGGGGCCGGTGGGCCTGGCGGGCATCATGGGGGGAGAGAATTCCGAGGTGCATCCCCATACCCGGGCAGTTCTGGTGGAGGCGGCCTGGTTCAACCCCGCCTTCATCCGCCGGACGGCCCGGCGCCTGGGCCTGGAGACCGATGCCTCCCGCCGCTTTGGGCGGGGGATCGATCCGGTGGCCTTGCCGGAGGTGGCCAGGCGGGCGGTGGCCTGGCTGGAAAGGGTGGCGGGAGGCAAGCCCGGGGTGCTGGTGGGGGATGTGGAAAAAGAGCCCTACCGCCCGCGGAGCCTTCCCTTTGCCCCCAAGACCATCTCCAAGGCTCTGGGAATGGACCTTGCGGAAAAGGACGTACAGGGGATTTTGGAGCGGCTCCAGTTCCAGGTGGTGGGGGATGAAGTGGTGGTGCCCCCTTTCCGGGGAGATGTGGAACTGCCGGTGGATCTCGTGGAGGAAGTGGCGCGCATCTTTGGATACAACGCGATTCCGGCGGCGCCCCTGACCGGGGAGCCGGCTCCCCAGGAGCTGGAGCCCAAGCTGAAGTGGGAGAGGGTGCGGGAAGCCCTTTTGGCGGCCGGGCTTCTGGAAGCCGTCACCTATTCCTTTCACGGCCGCCGCTTGCTGGAGGACCTTCGCCTGGGGGAGAAGGATCCCCGGCGCCAGGTCCTTTCCATCCGCAATCCCTTGAGCGAGAGCCAGGAGATCTTGAGGCCCTTTCTTTGGCCTTCGCTCCTCGAGCTCTTGGGCCAGAATCAGCGCCGCGGACAGCGGGGAGGCGGGTACTTTGAGCGGGCCCGGGTCTACGGGAAGGGGCCGGGAGGGGAGCCCCAGGAAGAGATGCATCTCGCCTTTGTGGCCCAAGGAGGGGAAGTTCCTCCCTCTTGGTGGGAAGGAAAGCCCCGCCCTTGGAATGTCTTCCATGGGAAAGGACTCGTGGAGGCTCTCCTCCAGCGCCTCTACATCCCGGGGGAGAGGCTGCGGCAGGCGGCCGAGCCGGGAGAGCCTTTCCTCCATCCCTTCCGCCAGCTCACCTTCTACGACGGGGAGCAGCCCGTGGGGTGGGTAGGGGAAGTTCATCCGGAGGTCCTGGAAGCCTTTGCGGTGACGGGCCCGGTGGTGGCGGGGGAGTGGCGGTGGGAGAACCTTTTGGCCATGGCCCGTCCGGCCCCGCGGCTCAAAAGCATGTCCCGATATCCTGTGGGGCGCCGGGATGTGGCGCTGCGGGTACCCAAGGAGCTGAGCTACGAGGAGGTGTTGCGCACCATTCGGCGGGCAGGAGGTGCCCTTTTAAGCCAAGTGGAGCTCTTTGACGTCTACCAGCCCGATCCTGAAGATCCTTTCCGCAGCCTGGCCTTCCACCTCTCGTATCAGTCTCTGGACCGCACCTTGACGGATGAGGAGGTGGCGGCCCAGCACGAGAGGGTGAGGCGGGCGCTGGCTTCCCTGCCGGGAGTGGTTTTGCGCTCATGAGCCTTTTGCAGGCCGATCACCTCCGTTACTGGGCCGGAAACCGCCTCCTTTTGGAGGGGGTTTCCTTTCGCATCGAGAGGGAAGATCGCATCGGCCTTATCGGGCGCAATGGGAGCGGGAAGACGACCCTCTTGCGCCTCCTGGGGGGAACCCTTTCCCCTGATGGCGGGATGGTGCGCCTTTTCCGGGGGGTGCGGGTGGGTTACCTGAAGCAGGAGGAGACATGGCCGGCCGGCCTCACGGTGAGGGAAGCCGCCCGGGAGGGCCTGCGGGAGCTGGACGAGATGGAGGGAGAGCTGGGGCGCCTCTCCCGGGAGCTGGCCAGGGAAGAGGCGCAGGCAGCTTACGCCCGTTTGGAGGAGATCTTTCGCCTAAGGGGAGGCTATGAAAAAGAAGCGCGCTTTTTGAAAGTTCTGCGGGGCCTTGGGTTTGGGGAAGAAGACGAGGGGAAAGAGGCGAGGAACCTTTCGGGAGGCGAGAAGATCCGCCTGGCCATGGCCCGCCTTCTCCTGGAAGATCCCGACCTTTTGCTCCTGGATGAACCCACCAACCACCTGGACATCGCCGCCCTCACCTGGCTGGAAGGTTACCTCACCGCCTCTTTTCGCGGATCCCTTCTCTTGGCGTCCCATGACCGGGTGTTCCTGGACCGGGTGGCCACCCGCATCTTCGAGCTCCGGGACGGTCGGCTTCGCATTTACCGGGGGAACTACACCCTCTACCGGCGGGAAAGGGAGCGGGAAGAGAAGGAAGCGGAGGCCCGCAGGCAGGCCCAGGAAGAAGAACGGGCGCGGCTGGAGGCGTTTATCAGGCGATACCGAGAAGGGCAGCGGGCCCGGCAGGCCAAGAGCCGGGAGAAAAGGCTGCAGCGCCTAGAGGAGGAGCAAGAAGCGCCTTCGCGGGAAGAGGGGGCCCTGCGGCTCCGGTGGGAAGAAACCCGGAGAAGCGGTCGGACGGTGTTGCGCTTTGAGGATCTGGGGGTGGCCTTTGCAGGGAAGTGGCTTTTTCGCCGCTTCACCGGAGAGGTGGAACGGGGGGAGCGGGTCATCATCGCGGGACCCAATGGATCGGGAAAATCCTCCCTGTTGCGGCTGCTCCACGGGGAACCTTTG
>JASBVX010000161.1 GCA_029960865.1 Bacillota bacterium
CCCCGCCACAATGGCGCCTGTCTGGCGGGCCAGCCCCACCACCACGATGAGGATGCCGTCTTCGGAGAGCTGCTTTCGATCCCGCAGGACGATGTTGCCCACATCGCCTACCCCCAGCCCGTCGACAAAAACATCCCCCGCCGGGAAGGTCCCGCTGATGCGGATACCCTTTTCCGTCATCTCCACCGTCTGCCCGTTTTCCACCACCAGAATGTTCTCAGAAGGAATCCCCACTTCCTGAGCCAGGCGGGCATGATGGACCAGCATCCGGTATTCCCCGTGGGCGGGGATGAAGTAGCGGGGCCGCAAGAGCTGCATCACCAGCTTCATCTCTTCTTGGGAAGCGTGCCCACTGACGTGGATGCCCGCTTCAGGACCATAGACCACCAGGGCCCCCAGCCGGTAGAGGTTGTCGATGGTGCGCTGCACATCTTTTTCGTTCCCCGGGATGGGGCTGGCGGAGAGGAGGACGGTGTCGCCCCTTCCCACCTGCAGCTGCCGGTGGTCCCCCCGGGCCATGCGCGCCAGGGCGCTCAGGGGCTCCCCCTGGCTGCCGGTAGTCAGGATGACCACCTTCTCCGGGGGCAGCTTGGAGGCTTCATCCAGGCTCATCATGCTTCCCGCCGGCACCTTGAGATACCCTTCTTCCACCGCCAGGGTCACCATCTGCTCGAGGCTCCGCCCGGAGATCCCCACCTTGCGGCCGTTGGCCACCGCCGCCTGCACGATCTGCTGCACCCGGTGGACGTTGGAGGCAAAAGTGGCCACGAAAACCCTCTTTTTCGCCAGGGCGATCTCCCGCTCCAGCCGAGGTCCCACCACCCTCTCGCTGGGGGTGACCCCCAGCCGTTCCGCATTGGTGCTGTCGGAGATGAGGGCCAGGACCCCCTGCCTTCCCAGCTGGGCCAGCCGCTGGAGATCCGCCACTTCCCCGTCCACGGGGCTGTAGTCGATCTTGAAATCCCCCGTGACCACCACCCAGCCCAGATCGGTCTCGATGGCCACCCCCAGGGCATCGGGGATGGAGTGATTCACCCGGAAGGCCTGCAGTTTGAAGGCCCCCAGGTGGACCACATCCCCCGGCCGCACAGTACGCGAACCCTTGGGAAGGCGCAGGCCATGCTCGGCCAGCTTGGCTTCCGCCAGGGCCTTGGTGAAGCGGGAGCTCACCACCGGCACCTGAAATTCCCGCAAAAAATAGGGAAGGGCCCCCAGGTGATCCTCGTGGCCGTGGGTGATGAAAAGCCCCTGAACCTTAGGGGCATGCTCCTGCAAAAAGCCTGTGTCGGGAATGACCACATCGATGCCCAGGGCATCTTTTCCCGGAAAAGTGAGTCCTGCATCGACCACCAGAATCTGATCCTTGTACTCCAACGCCATCATGTTTTTGCCGACTTCTCCCAGGCCCCCCAAAGGGCGCAGAAGAACTCGGCTGGTCACATCTTTGGACGTGATGCACACCTCCGTTACTGGCTGACCTTACCCATGTCCTCCCCATCGGCGCCCAGGGGGAGGCACTGCAACGCTGGGACATATCGGGTCCGCTCTATTGCTCAGGGGCATTATAGGGCCTTTTCTCCCCAGCAGCAAGGAAAGGCTAGCGCCTCGCCAGCCCCAGCCGGGCAAGAGCCTGGGCCACCGCCTCCATTTGGGAAGGGGTCGGCTCCACCAGAGGCAGGCGGTAACCCCCCATGGCAAAGCCCAAACACTCCAGGGCATATTTCACCGGAATGGGATTGGTGGTGACAAAAAGAGCTCTATAAAGGGGCTGGAGGAGGGTATCCAGCTCCTGGGCCCGGTCTTCCTCCCCAGCCATGAAGGCCTCGTAAAAGTCCACCATGAGCCCCGGCGCCACCTGGCCCGCCACCGACACCACCCCGGTTCCACCCAGGCGCAGCACCGAAAGGAAATGACCATCGTCTCCCGTCATGACGGCGATGCGAGGCGCCAAGCGCCGGATCTCCGTCACCATCTCCAACCTGCCGCTGGCTTCTTTCACCGCCACCACCGTCGGACAAGCTTCCGCCAGGCGGGCCACCGTCTCCGCCTCCAGATGGACGCTGGTGCGGCCCGGCACGTTGTAGAGCATCAGGGGGAGGTCCACCTCCTCCGCCACCGCCCGGAAATGGCGGTAGAGGCCTTCCTGGGGCGGCTTGTTGTAATAGGGCGTCACCAGCATCAATCCATGGGCCCCGGCTTCCTCCCCCAGGTGGGCCAGCTGCAACGTCTCCCGGGTGCTGTGGGTGCCTGCCCCAAACCAGACGGGCACCTCGTCCCCCACTTCCTCCAAAAGCGCCTCCAAGAGGGCCCGCTTTTCCTCGGGCGTCAAGGTGGGAGACTCCGCCGTCGTCCCACCCACCACCAGACCGTGGATGCCTTCTGCCACCAAGTGGCGGGCCAGCCGCTTCGCCTCCCTGAGATGGACGTCCCCTTTGTCGTCAAAGGGGGTGGCCAGGGCCACCCAGACGCCTTTCACCGGCATATCTTTGCCCCCTCTCCCCCCGTTCGGGGTTTTCCGGCGCCAAGCCGAAGCGCCGGTGAAGAACCCGCACCGCCTCCGCCATGGCCTCCCCCGGCACCAGGCAGCTCACCGTCACATGGGAATCGGCCGCCGCCAGGATGGGAATCTCCTTTTCCGCCAGCGCCTCCACCACCGCCGCCGCCACCCCGGGGCGGCCGTGCATCCCGCTGCCCACCACCGTCACCTTGCTGAGGCCCTTCTCGATGCGGGGCAAAAAGCCCTCTTGCCCAAGGGCTTCCTCCACCCGCGGCGCCAGTTCCTCCGGCACCGTGAAGGATTGTCCTGCCCGGTGGATGTGGATCAGATCCACGCTGATCCCCGCATCGGCCACCGCCCGGAAAACCCGGGCCTGGTCGTAAAGGTCTCCCTCCACTTCCACCAGGGCCAGGCGGGGCTTTTGCGTCACGAAGGTAACCGCCCGGTGGTAAAGGCTCCAGGGATCTTCCCCGTGCCGCTCCCGCACCACCCAGGTGCCCCCCTCCGTATCCCGGGCCCTTCTCACCCGGATGGGGATCCCCGCCCGCATCAAGAGCTCCACCGCCCGCGGATGGACCACCTTGCCCCCGCCATGGGCCAGCTGGAAGACTTCATCGTAGGTCACCTCGGAAAGAAGGGCCGCCTCCGGCACCAGGGAAGGATCCGCCGTCTGAATCCCGGGAACGTCGGTATAGATCTCCACCACCTCCGCGTGGAGGGCCACCCCCAGGGCGGCTGCCGTGGTGTCGCTGCCTCCTCTGCCGAGGGTGGTCACCTGCCCTTCGGGGCTCAGGCCCTGGAAGCCCGCCACCACCGGCACCACCCCTCGCAAAAGGAGCTCCTCCAGAAGGCGGGTATCGACGCCGACGATGTGGGCCTCTCCATGGGAGGCATCGGTCATGATGCCCGCCTGGGGCCCCGTAAGGGCCTTTGCCTCCACGCCCCCGGCCCTAAGAGCTGCCGCGCAGATGACGGCCGCGATGATCTCCCCCGACGACAGAAGGAGGTCCTTCTCCCGGCCATCGGCCGGCCCCTCCGCCTCCACCAGGGAAAGAAGGGTATCGGTGGCATAGGGATCCCCCTTGCGCCCCAAGGCCGACACCACCGCCACCACTTTCTTCCCCGCCTGCAAGGCGTCTTTCACCCGG
>JASBVX010000162.1 GCA_029960865.1 Bacillota bacterium
AAGTGTGGTGTCAGTTCCAAGAGAAACCATGGCAGGAGGCCCAAAAGCATCTTGCAGTTATTGTTTAAGAGCCACCGCCCTCATGGGCCCAAATCTTTGGCAAGCAACCACAGGTGCGGAGAAAAAACCCAAAAAGCTGTATTGACCATATTTCCCTTAGATTATAAGATGGTCATGCAAAGCCAAACTCTTACAGGAAGGGGGGATGGCCCCCTTGATGAAGTCAACTGGCATTGTGCGGCGGGTGGACGATCTGGGTCGGATCGTGATTCCCATCGAGCTGAGGCGGACCCTGGATATCCAGGATCGGGACTCGCTGGAGATCTACGTGGACAGCGACAAGATCGTCCTCCGAAAGTATGAGCCTGCCTGCATCTTCTGTGGCAACGCTCAGGGTGTGCAGAACTTCCACGGCAAGAATGTCTGTGAGAAGTGCCTGGACGACCTAGCCCGTTTGCCCCGTCTCACCACCAGCGCCTTCTGAGAAGCGCTTGCGGTTGGGGCCGGTCTCTTTGGGGACCGGCCCCAACACGATGGTGCACTCCCCTCGCGGTTCCTCTTCCCTGTAGTGGTCCTGCAGTTCTTGTAGAGACCCGCGCCTTACGTCCTCGAACATTTTGGTGAGCTCCCTGGCCACAGCCGCCTCATGATGAGGTCCGTAGACCTCCGTAGCCGCCTCCAGGAGGTTTACCAGGCGGGGTGCCGCCTCATAGAGGACAAGGGTAACCCCCACTTCCCTCCAGCCTTCCAGGGCTCGCCTTCGGGGGCCTTTTTTCCTGGGCAGAAAGCCCCCAAAGGCAAAAGGCGAAGCGGGGAATCCGGCCACGGAAAGGGCCGCCGTCACGGCGCTGGGTCCCGGCAAAGGGCTGACCCGGCCGCCCGCCTTCAGGACGGCTTCCACCACCCGCAGACCGGGATCCGACACCCCGGGGGTGCCGGCATCGCTGGCCAGGACCACATGTTCTCCCCGTTCCAACCGGGCCAGGATCTCTGGGATGCGCCGCAGCTCGTTGTGTTGGTGGCACGACAAAAGGGGCAGGGAGATCCCGTAATGGCGAAGGAGAAGGCCCGTATGGCGGGTATCTTCGGCGTACATGGCATCGGCCTCCCGCAGGGTTTCCAAAGCCCTCTGGCTGAGGTCGCCCAGGTGACCGATGGGCGTGGCCAACACGTATAGGATCCCCCGCCCTGTCATGGAGATCCCTCCAGGCTCAAAAGAAAGCGCAAAAAGGCGTTTTCCGCTTGGACATGGAAGGCCAGCTGGTGGCGAAGGTCCATGAGAAGCCGCAAAGGATCCCGTCCTTTTTCCCAAAGGGACGCCAAATCGGATGTTTCGCGGGGAAGGAAATCCGGGGTCCCCCCCGTCTCCGCCGCCAGGACATCCCGGGCAAGAAAAGCCAGGGCTTCCACCAAGGGTGCCTCTTGATAGCTTTTGGCCCACCGCTGGGCCAGATCGACGGCCGTCACATCCCCTGCCATAAGGGCCCGGATATCAGAAGCCAGCTGCCCCACCAGCTCCTTTTCCACTTGTCCCTCCCCGCCCAGATCTACCCGGCGGCACCGGCTCAGGATGGTGGGCAACACCTCCAGATGGTTCTGGCTGTATAGCAAAAAAACAGCTCCCGGCGGAGGTTCCTCCAGCGTCTTTAAAAGGGCATTGCTGGCTTCGGCACCCATGAGGCGAAGGGGCCCTAGGATCAGGACCCGGCGGGGTGCCAGGTAGGGGCGATAGGATGCGAACTGGATGGCTTCCCGGACTTCTTCCACCCCCAGGGGGGCTCCTTCCTTGGGCCGGTAGAGGTCCGGGTGACCTTCTGCCAGGTAAGCCAGGCAGCTGAGGCAGCGGCCACAGGGCACCAGTCCCTTTTCTTCCCGCACGGGATGATGGCAAAGGAGCCGCCGCGACCAGCTTTCCAAAAGGCGGAGAGCTTCATCCTCCGGCCCGGAGAGAAAATAGGCGTGAAAGACCCGCCCACTCTGAAGATCCTCTTCAAACTTTGTCGAAGCGTTCCACATGGAGGACAAAAATCGTGGCGCCTCCCACCGTCACTTCCACCGGGTAGGGCACATAGGAATCGCCCGGTCCGCCAGCCGGAGTGAGAGGGGTCACCAGCTGTTCCCGGGAATGGCACACCTCCCGAATGGCCCCGATGACGTCGTCGACTTCTTCGTCGGCGCAGCCGATGAGAAAGGTGGTGTTCCCTTCGCGAAGAAAACCCCCGGTGCTGGCAAGCTTGGTAGCCCGGTGGCCCCCCGCCACCAGGCGCTCCATGAGCTTGGCGGAATCCTTGTCCTGGACGATGGCAATCACCATTTTCATACCCGTCTACCTCCCGGAAGCAATTTCTTCACCACATCCCATACTTCTTCTTCTATCACATCGGCAGGTTTCCGGGCATCTATGCGCACTACCCGTTCGGGCTCTCTCTGGGCCAGTCTCACATAGCTGTCGTAGACCCGGCGATGAAAATCCACGGGACGCCGCTCGATCCGGTCCAGGGGCCTTTCCTTCCCGTCCCCGTGGCGCCCTTCCTCCGGCGGCAAGTCCAAGAAGAACGTGAGGTCAGGGCGCAGACCGCCCGTTACCCAGAGGTTCAGCTCCTGAATCCGCTCTTCCCCGAGGCCCAACCCGCCGCCCTGATAAGCCGTGCTGGAGTCAGCAAAGCGGTCTGAAACGACCCACACGCCCCGCGAAAGGGCGGGCCGGAGCACTTCCTCCACCATCTGGGCGCGGGCCGCCGCCATCAAGAGGGCTTCCGCCCAGGGCGCCATGGGGTAATCCCCCCTCAAGACGATCTCCCGCAAGGTTTCCCCCAGGATGGTTCCCCCCGGTTCCCTTTGCAAGAGGAAAGGCAGCCCTTCTCGTTCCAGCCGGGCCGCCAGCCGCCTGGCCTGGGTGGTCTTGCCGCACCCTTCCCCGCCTTCGAAGGTGATGAGACAGCCCTTCACAGGATCCTCTTTCCTAGGGCCGACTGGATGAGCTCCACCGCCATCTCCGCCGTCTGGTTGCGCTGATCCAGAATCGGATTCACCTCCACAAATTCCATGGACCGGAGGAGCCCCGATTCCGCCAGGATCTCAAGGGCCACGTGGGCCTCCCGGTAAGTGAGGCCCCCCGGCACCGGCGTCCCCACCCCAGGGGCGATAGCCGGGTCAATGGCATCCAGGTCGAAGGAAAGATGGACCCCCTGGGTGCCGCCCCGGCTGGCGATGGCGAGGGCTTCCCGCACGCAGCGAGCCATCCCTTTCTCGTCCACCTCCCGCATGGTCATGACGTGGATGCCCATTTCCTTGAGGAGTACTTTTTCCCCGGGATCCAAACTGCGGATGGCGATGAGGGCCACGTCCTCCGGCTCCGCCGCCGGGCCGCCGGCCACCGATAGCAGGTGGGGGTCGCCCCGGCCCAGGATATGGATGAGGGGCATGCCGTGGACGTTGCCGCTAGGGCTGGTTTCCGGGGTGTTGAAGTCCCCATGGGCATCGATCCAGACGATCCCTACCCGGGAATCTGCCAGGCGGTGGCCCGCCAGGGTTCCGATGGCCAGGCTGTGATCCCCGCCCAGGATCAGGGGCAGGTGCCCCTGGCGGAGGGAGCGGGCCACCTCTTCCGCCACCTGTTCGCACACCT
>JASBVX010000163.1 GCA_029960865.1 Bacillota bacterium
CCCTCCCTTCCCTATAGGGGGAAGCCAGGTGGAAACCAAGGCATACTTTCAAGACCGGCAGGAAGAGATCGTCACCCTTCTGAAGGAGGCAGCGGCGGTGGAGACTCCGTCCGATGACCCTCATGCTCTGCAGGCCTTCGCCCAGTGGTGGGCCGGTCTTTTGCGGGGTATCCGGGGGGTGGAAGTGGAGACATCCCTCCACGAAGGGTTCCCTTTGGTGAGGGGCTTTCTCCCTTCGCCCCGGGGAGGCAGTCCCGTCCTGTGGCTGGCCCATTTTGACACCGTCTGGCCCCACGGCACCCTTAGCAGGATGCCCCTCCGCTCCGAGGGGGACCGCCTCCACGGGCCCGGCGTCTTCGACATGAAAGGAGGCCTGGTCCAGGGGCTCTTTGCCCTTCGCTACCTGGCGGAACTTGGCCAGGAACATCCGCCGGTAGTCTTCCTTTGTACCAGCGACGAAGAGACGGGGAGCCATCATTCCCGGCAGGCCATCGAGAAGGAAGCCTCCCAGAGCCGGGCCGTGCTGGTGCTGGAACCCCCTCTGGGAGAAGAAGGGGCCCTCAAAACCTGGCGCAAGGGGGTGGGGGACTACCGCATCCGGGTCAAGGGAAGGGCAGCCCACGCCGGCGGAGAGCCGGAAAAGGGCCGCAGCGCCATCCGGGAACTGGCCCGCCTCATCCTGGAAGTGGAAAGCTGGACTGATCTTGAGGCCGGGGTGACGGTGAATGTGGGGGTGATCCAGGGAGGAACCCGCCCCAACGTGGTGCCGGAAGAGGCGGAAGCCGACGTGGATGTGCGGGTTATGGACCAGCCCCAGGCTCGGATGATCGATGAACGCATGCAGGCCCTGGCTCCTTCGGGAGAGGGCCTGCTGGTCCAGGTGAGGGGCGGTATGAACCGACCTCCCATGGAGAAGCAGCATACGCAAGGCCTTTTCCGGGTCGCCCGCGAGGTGGGAGAAACCATGGGCCTGAACCTTCAGGCGAAGGGGACCGGGGGAGGCAGCGACGGCAACTTCACGGCGGCCCTGGGCATTCCCACCCTGGATGGGCTGGGCGCCGTCGGAGACGGCGCCCATGCCCAGCACGAACATGTTTTGATGTCGCGGCTGCCGGAAAGGGCCGCCCTTTTGGCTGCCCTAACGGAGAGGCTCAGCCGTTTTCCTTGAGGGCCTTGATGAGGGCAGGGATGATGGTTTTGAAATCCCCCACCACGCCCACGTCGGCCACCTTGAAGATGGGAGCGTCTTTGGAGTTGTTGATGGCTACGATGTGGCGGGCGCTGCTGATGCCCGCCACATGCTGGCTGGCTCCCGAGATTCCCACCGCAATGTACACCTGAGGTGAGACGGCCGTCCCGGTCTGGCCCACCTGTAGCGCCGGCGAGACCCATCCGGCATCCACGGCTGCCAGGGATGCTCCCACCGCACCTCCCAGGAGGTCTGCCAGCTCCTTCAGCTCATTCTGGAAAGGCTCCGGGCCGCCCACCCCCCTTCCGCCCGATACCACCACAGGGGCGGCGTTCAAGGGGATGCCCTCCGCCTTGACCTCTTCCCGTCCCAGGACCTGCACCTCTTCCTCCAGACTTCCCGAGAGCTCCTGAATGTTTCCCTTCCCTTGAGCTTCCGGCGCGTCGAAAGCCCCTGGCTTCACCGTCACCACTGCCGGCCGGGCTTTCAAGAGGATTTTGGCTTCCGCCTTGCCGCCATAGACAGGGCGGGTGACCGTCAGGCCCTGGCTTCCTTCTTCCACGCCCGTGGCTTCGCTCACCACAGAACCCTTCAGGCGGGCGGCCAGCCGGGGGGCCAGGGAGCTCCCCAGGCCTCCTGAGGTGAGGAGAATGGCCGCTACCCCTTCCTTGGCCAGGGCATCCCCCAGGAGAACGGCCGCTCCCCGGCCGATGAAGGCTTTCCCCTCGGGGACGCGGGCCCACACCACCCGGGAGGCGAAGCCGGCTGCCTTCTCCGCCGCATCCCGAGAGGGAGAGAGCACATAAGCCACCACCTCTTGAGCCAGGGACGTGGCCGGGGCGAAAGCTTCCCACAGGCCGGGGACATCCTTTTCCAGGGCTGGAACGATGACTGCTGCTTTATCCATTCGCAAGGCCTCCCTTCCTCAAATCCAGCGGCGGAGCCTCTCCGCCAAAGCCCGTCCCACTTCTTCCGGTTCGCCTTCCAGGAACTCGCACTCCTTCTGGCGTTTGGGGAGGGAAACGGCCACCGTTTCCGACGCCGCCTCCAGGTCAGCGAGACCCAAGTCGGCCAGGGAAAAGGTGTCGATGGACTGGCGGCGGGCCGCCATCAGGTCCTTCAGCTTGGGGAGCCGCAACACGTTGCTCTCGTGGTTGGTGATGCTGACGACGGCTTGGCCCTGCCAGGCCACCTTTGCCTGCCCGTTCTCCTCCTGAGCTAGGACGGCCCAGCCATCCCCCTCCTTGACCAGCTGAAAGCCCAGAGGAATGAAGGAGGCGCCCAGTTCTTCCGCCAGGGCAGGACCCACCACGCCCTGGTCCCAGTCTCCCGACTGGCGGCCCACCAGGATGACGTCGGGGGCGGGGTCCAGCTTTCCTATGGCTGCGGCCAGAATGCGGGCGGCCGTCAGGGAGTCGGGGCCCAGGGATTGGCCCAGGTCTACCCGCACCGCCTTCTGGGCGGTGAGGGCCAGCCCCTTGCGCAGGATCTCTTCGCTGGGAGCCGGCCCGGCAGTGAGGACCGTTACCTGGATGCTCTCATCTGCATCTTTGGCTTTGAGGGCCATCTCCAAGGCGTTTTGGTCAAAAGGACCCATGGTCCGGGGCTGGCCTTCTTCCGCCACCGATTTGCCGTCGGAGGCAACGCGGATGCTGGCGGGCGGCAGCTCGTAGTCCAGGATGTGCTTCATACAGACGACGATGTGCACGATGCACGCCTCCTATCATTGGGAATCTTGGGCTGCAGGGCTTGAGGGGCTGAAGCGCACAATGTCCCCGCGGCCCATATCCGCCACATACAGGTTACCCGACTTGTCCACCGCCAGGGCGCTGGCATGCCAAAAATCCTGGGAAAAGGGGAGAACATGCCATGTGCCCTCGGCTCCAGGAAAAGCGGCCATGACCCCCTTCCCGTCTCTTTTGCCGGTGGGGTCACCCCAGAGGGTGAAGAAAAAGGCACCGTGAAAGGCGTCCGGAAAGGCGTTTCCACGGTAGAGGAGAAGACCCCAGACTTCCGCCTCAGGGTTGAAGGTCCAAAGGGGCGCGGGCAGATCGGCGCAGGCCAGCGTTCCGCCTTTTTCGGCGCTGCAAAGGGGCCACCCGTAATCCTGGCTTTCCACCAGGGGATAGAGGGCCACCGGCCCCGAGACCTGGGGCTGATCCAGGACATAGAAAGAGCCTCCCTCCTCATCCTGGGCCAGGGACCGGGGCCATCCCAGGCCGGTGGCCAGGATGGCGGCAGACCCATCCAGGGTCGCCGTCAGGACGGAACCTGCCAGCACCCCTGGCTCTGTTCCGGCGGGCTGGGGCCAGAGAAGGCGCCGGTCGCGGGTGAACCAGAGGCCGTAGCTCAGGGACGATGAAGAGGGAAGATCCTTCACCACAAACGTCGCACTCCCTCCCTGCAACCTCCAGACCCCCCCTT
>JASBVX010000164.1 GCA_029960865.1 Bacillota bacterium
CGCCCCCGCGCAGGAGACGGCGGGCCATGGCGGGCTCCTTTCCGTCGGAGGCCTATGAAAGGACCATCTTTCCTATGCTAGGAGCGGACTTCGATCTGGGGGCGATTGAGGACCCGGCTTCCCGGCGGCACCGATTCCACCAGCCAGACGTTTCCCCCGATGATGGACCCTTTCCCCACCACCGTCTTTCCTCCTAGGATGGTAGCGCCGGCATAGATGGTGACGTCGTCTTCGATGGTGGGATGGCGCTTGAGGCCTTTGAGGATCTTTCCCTTTTCATCCCGGGGAAAGCTGAGGGCCCCTAAGGTGACCCCCTGGTAGATCTTGACCCGATCGCCGATGGATGTGGTTTCACCGATGACGACCCCTGTCCCGTGGTCGATGAAAAATTCTTGGCCGATCTTGGCTCCGGGATGGATATCGATGCCGGTGCGGCTGTGGGCCAGCTCCGTCATGGCCCGGGGCAGAAGGGGTACCTCCTTTTCGTAGAGGAAGTGGGCGAGGCGGTAGACGGTGACGGCATAGAAGCCGGGGTAGGTGAGGATGATTTCGTCGACAGAGCGGGCGGCCGGATCCCCCTCCAAGGCAGCCTGGGCGTCGGCCAAAAGGAGCTCCAGGAAAGAGGGAAGGGCGGCGAAGAGTTCCCCCGCTAAGGCCGCCGCCTCCTGGGCTTTGGGGCAGTCGGGATCGAGGCTTTCGCCCCCGCAAAAGCAGCGATGAATCACATGAGCCAGCTGATCATGGACTTGGACCATCTCTTGGGCTACATCTTCCGGGCGGGAGGTGGGCCGGAAGAAGGCGGGGAAGAGGATAGCCCGCAGGCCGTCCACGAGGCTTTCGACGTCCTTGGGGGAAAGGGGCCAGCAGGAGCGTGAGGGCTGGTGGGCCGCAATGTGGGCTGCCAGAGCGCTGAAGCGGGACACAGGAAACCCTCCTTTTGCACCAGTGTACTAAAGGGAGTTCCTAGCAGGTACTCGCCCGCCTGCCGGTTTCATGTTAGCTTTCTTTTTTGGAAGGATATTTGCAGGTTTTTGCCGAAGGATGCAAAAGCCTTGGCAGAGGAGGTGCCTTTCTGGCGAAAGAAGAATCCTCATCCCGCTCCTCCCGCCTTAGCCTTCAAGAAGCCAATGCCCTTCTTCCTCAGCTGCGGGAGCTGGTGGACCGGCTGCAGGCCATTCACCAGGAAGTGCAGGAGCAGTTTGTCCAGGTAGAGCGGATGCGCCTCAGGGGCTACAGCAAGGATGGCAACGTCATCTATCTCTTCCAGGAGGATGAGGCCAGGGGCCAGATACAAAGGCTGGTGGCGGAAGGCAACCGCATCATCCGCAAGATGCAGGCCATGGGCTGTGAGATCCTGGACATCGAAGAAGGTCTGGTGGACATGCCGGGGGAGCTCTCCGGAAAACCGGTGATGTTCCTCTGGAGCCGCGAAGAACCCTGGGTCATGTATTACCATGATGTGAAAGATGGGGTGGAAGCCCGCAAAAGGGTTCCACTGGATGTGAACTGAGGGCCATGGAGATCCAGCTCGTCTGGGGCGGATCAGAGCAGTTGCACGGGGAGGTCCTGGTGGGTCCCCCCGAACATCTCCCGCCCGGACATGAAGTCATTCCCCTTCGGTTTGCCAAGGCCGGCCTAAGGCAGGAAGGAGCTCGCCAGGAGGCGGCAAGGGCCCTGGGAAGGGCCCTTTACCTTCGTCCCCAAGCGATCGGCCTGCTCTTGCCTGACCTAGGAAAAGACCTTATGGAGGCAGCGCTGGAGGGGGCGTTTCTCAGGGCTTTCGGCTACCAGGGAAAGCTCCAGGTAGCTGGACAGTGGAAAGGATTGGCGGGAGCCTTTCGGGAGGCCATGGCCCTCTCCGAGGCCCAGAACGGTGCGCGCCGTCTGGGAGAAGTGCCGGATCTCTGGCTCACCCTTGCTCGCAGCAAAGGGATTGAACTCCGTCCGCAAGGGATCTATGTGCCTCCCACCCCTGGTGAAGAGAAGGGGGGAGGCCCTTTTCTCCTGGTGGTGGAGGAAGGAAGTCCTTGCCGCTACACAGCCCTGGGAGTGGCTTTGGGGTGGGGTGGGTACCAAATTCCCCAGCCTCTCTGGATCGTAGAGACAAGCGATCCGGAAGAGGCTTTGTCTCGCTGGAAGGGTCAGGTGGCAGCCGCCATCCACCTGACCGATCGCTATGACAGCCAGGAACTGGTGGGGGAGGGAGTCGGTCCCTTCTGGACGTCTCAATCCTTCCTGGGGGATCGCTTTCTGACGGCGGCGGCCCTGGCGGGAGAGCCGGTGTGGCCTCTACCCATGCCTGAAGGAAAAACCCAAGGAGCAGGAGGCTATGCCCGCCATCTGGCCTCTTTGGTGGGGGTTCCCTTTCTTTTGCTGGATCTAAAGGCCTTAAGCCTGAAAAAGGATCTTCCGTACCATCAGGGAGTATCAGGGTGGCTTGGGGTTGGGGTGAGGACCCTTTTGCGCCTCGGTAAGCTCTGGCATATGGGGCCTCAGGAAGCGTCTTAGGCCTACAGAACTCGGAGAGATTTCCTTAGGCTTGCCCGGTTCTCACGAGCCACTGGGAGGCCTCTCTTCGTCTGTATCAGCCCTCTGAAACGCAAGGTTGACGTTCTCCCCCACCCTAATGGGCGGGGATTCTTTCTCGCTCATCGGAAGCTACAGCGGTGCGCCGGGTGTTGATCGAACCGACGCCATCCCGATGGAAGCGGAAACCGCAGGTCGAGCAGATAGACTCGCGGCTGCAACCTTTGTCACCAGAGGATCGCGACCCTCCTTGGGTTTGGAGCACCACTCCAGGTTCGCAGTCTTTTGCTGTCCCTTCCCACAGAGGGGATGAATCTCCCTCTAGCTAGAGAATGGGAGCCCTCTGAAGATTCCGGTTTCATCAAACTCGAACGCTTCCTTGCCTCCCGAGTACACCTACGCTAGGATGAAAGAGCATCAACAAAATAGCTGCGCCTTCGGGGCATGGTGAGGCTACGGCCAATTCCAGACCGGCGGTTAGAGCCCGCGAGCACCCTTTGTGGGTGCAGACCCGGTGGGATTCCGGGGCCGACGGTATAGTCCGGATGGGAGAAGGCGATCCTTCTTTGGGTTGCGCCCCGGGCATCTTTTTGGATGCCCGTTTTTGTTTCCCCGTAGGCGGGCGACAAGGAGGTCGTGTCGTGGCCAATCAAGGCAACCGTACGGTAAGCCTGGTGTCGTCCGCTGTCATGGGTGCCCTCGGGTTCCTCTTGATGTACCTTCACACTGCCCTGGGCATCTTCCCCCCCTACTTGACCTACGATCCGGGGGATCTTCCGCCTCTGCTGGTGGGGCTTCTTTTGGGCCCTGCGGCCGGTACGGGGGCAGAGGTGGTGAAAAACGTTCTCCACTTCCTCCTGGCGGGAGATACCCCCATTGGGGCTGCTGCCAATCTGGTGGCAGGTCTGAGCTTTGTGGGGATTACCGCCTTGTGGTGGCGAAAGCGGTTGTGGGGAGGACTTCCCGTGGCCATGGTCCTGGGCATCCTGGTGACATCCCTCTTGCTGACGATCCTGAACGGTTACGTGTTTCTGCCGGCTTGGGGGGTTCCTCAGGAGGCTGTCTGGACTCTC
>JASBVX010000165.1 GCA_029960865.1 Bacillota bacterium
ACTCGCTTCCTTATGGTAAGCCTAGTGATCGTGCTGGCCATCGCCCTGGTAACCCAGGTTATCCTTCGCTCTTTCATCGCCCGGGAGACCATCAACCTGCAGGCGGGAAAGGCAGTGGCTCAGGTGGAAAGCCTGAAGCAAGCCCTGGGCTACATAGACTGGCAAAAGTCCCTTTATCCAGGAGATTTGGCGGCCATCGACTATGACGTGGGCAGGTTCCTCATAGGGGCGGAAAACCTGCGCATCTGGTCCAAAAACGGTGTCATTCTCTATTCCGGTGACCGGACGGAAGTGGAGACGGTGCACCCGGTGGGAGGAGACCTGGCCCGGGCCCTCAGCGGGCAAACCCTTTCCCAGATCGAGAAATCTCCAGGTCTGCCGGCCCGGCTGGTGGTCTGGGTGCCTTTTACTTGGCGGGGCACCCTCGTCGGGGCCATCGAGATCCACTACGACGCCGGGCCTCTCTTGGAGACCCTGGACCACCTGCAGCGGCTGGTCATGGGCATCCTCTTCGGGGGCATGTTCATCCTCTGGGCCGTCATCTGGTTCATGGCCCACAGCATGGCCCTCCGCCTCCGCCGCCAAAACCGCGATCTCCTGCGTCTGCAGGAGGAGCTCAAGGAGGCCTTGCGCTCCAGGGAAGCAACCCTGAGCGGCACCCTGGCAGCCTTGGCGGAAGCGGTGGAAGCCAAAGACGACTATGTGGGGGGCCACGTGAACCGGGTGGCGGAATATGCCTTGATGGTGGCCGACGAGCTAAGGCTTCGAGGCGAAGAACGGGATGAAGTCTTCTTTGGGGCAGTCCTCCACGATATCGGCAAGATCGCCATCCCCGATGCCATCCTTTCCAAGCCTGGCCCCCTGACGGATGAAGAATGGGCCGTGATGAAGACCCACAGTGCCCGGGGTGAAGCCATCATCAGCCAGATTCCGGGCTTGAAGAAGGTGGCCAAGATCATCCGCCACCACCACGAACGCTATGCGGGGGGCGGCTACCCCGATGGCATCCGGGGGGAGGAAATCCCTCTGGGAAGCCGCATCGTGGCTGCCGTTGATGCCTTCGATGCCATGACCACCGACCGGGTCTATCGGAAGGCCAGGCCGGTGAAAGAGGCTCTGGCGGAACTACGGCGGGAGGCGGGCCGCCAGTTCGACCCGCAGGTGGTGGAGGCCTTGGAAAGGGGACTTTTTGGCCATCGCCGGCCGCAAGGGGAGTTTAACCACCCGCCCCAACTGATCTACGGTGATACCTAAAGGATCGACAGGGGAAAAGCGCCTGTGGTAGCCTCGGTGAGGGAAAGGCGATGGGCAAGAGCCCATCCTGGAGGAAAGCTACCCCTTGTTCAGCTATCGGGTGCGGGTTCGCTGGGCTGACACCGATGCTTCGGGGCGTATCCACAACACGGCCGCCCTTCGCTATTTCGAGGAAGCGGCGGGTGATCTTTTCCGCCATCTGGGCTTGTCCTTGGAGGCAGGGCTGGCGGGGGGCCTTGATTTCCCCCGGGTTCATGTGGAATGCGATTACCTTTTGCCCCTGGGTTTCGATGATGCTCTGGAGATCCGGGTGTTTCGAGGCCGGGTGGGGGAGAGCTCTTTCGCGCTGGAATGCGAAGGGTGGCTCTTGGAAGAAGGCCCCTGGGGACCCCTTCTCTCGGGCGCCCGCGGCCGTCCTATTCCTTCGCTAGCCCTCAGGGGAAAGCTGGTGATCGTGACGGTGGACCGCCAAAAAGGGGAAAGCACCAGGATACCTCACGAGCTGCGCCAGGCTCTGGAGCAGCTTTCTTCATCTTCAAAGCCATCTTGATAGGAGGTCTTTATGGCCGATCGCGTGCAAGTGTCAATAGCGGATGGGTCCATGGAAAAGGCAGCCGTCGATGGGATCATCGTCAATCTCTTCGAGGGCGTGAGGGTGCCGGGAGGAGCCACGGGAGCCGTGGATGAGGCGTTAGGGGGCCTTCTTTCCGAAGCTATTCGCCTAGGAGAGCTCAAAGGAAGCCTTTATCAAACCCGGATTTATCCCAGCTTTGGCCGCATCCCGGCCAAGCGGGTGGTGGTGGTGGGTTTAGGACCCTCCAAGGAATTCAACCTCTTGCGGGCTGAGAGGGCGGCGGCGGCAGCCGTCCGGGCAGGAAGCAAGGCTGGCCTTAAGAGCCTGGCGACGATTGTCCATGGGGCAGGGATCGGGGCCCTCGACCCGGAGCAGGCCTTTGCGGCTACCGTGCGGGGGATCTACAAGGGGCTCTACCGTTTCGATGCCTACCGGTCTTCGCCGGAGGGCAGTCGGGTGGAACGGGTGGAAGTGGTGGAGCGAAACGAAGAGAAAAGGGTCCTCTATGAGAAGGTTTTCCCGGTGACGAAAACGATGGCCGAGGCAGTGGCCAAGGTGCGGGACTGGGTCAATACCCCTCCCCGGGATTTGACCCCCGATACTCTGGAAGAAGAAGCCCGCCGCCTGGCGGAAATCTATGGCTTCACGCTGGAGATCATCAAAGGGGAGGCGCTCCTGGAAAAGGGCATGGAAGCCCTCTACGGGGTGGGGAAGGGAAGCCAGTACGCGCCCCGGCTCCTTCGCCTGTCCTACCGGGGAGGGGAGGGAAAAGCTCCCCTCGCTTTGGTGGGGAAGGGTGTCACCTTTGATAGCGGTGGCCTTTCCCTGAAGACGGCCCAGGGCATGGAAACCATGAAGGCGGATATGGCGGGAGGGGCGGCAGTGCTGGGAGCCGCTCAGGCGGTGGGGGAGCTGAAACCGAAAGTTTCGGTGGATTTCCTGGTGGCGACGGTGGAGAACCTTCCCGGCTCTCGGGCGCAGAAGCCCGGGGATGTGGTGCGGGTGCAGGGCGGAAAGACGGTGGAGGTCCTTAACACCGACGCGGAAGGGCGGCTGATTCTGGCCGATGCCGTGGCCTACGCCCGCCAAGAGGGGGCCTCCCACATCGTGGATGTGGCCACTCTCACGGGGGCGGCGATCGTGGCCTTGGGGCAGGAAGCCAGCTTCCTTTTGGGAAATGACGAGGAGCTTCTTGCGGCGCTGGAAAAGGCCCACGAAGCTCAGGGGGAGAGAATCTGGCGGATGCCCAGCTGGCCGGAGTACCGGGAATACTTCAAGAGTTCCGTGGCGGATATCCGCAATACCAGCAGTGGAGGGGCGGGGGCCATCACGGGGGGCCTCATCATCGGCACCTTTGCGGAAGATCGGCCCTGGGCCCATATCGATCTGGGGGCGACTGTCTTTCGGGATGAAGAGGCGCCCTATAGTGCCCCCGGCGCCACGGGAGGCACGACAGCTTCTTTGGTGCAGCTGGTGCTAGATTGGGCCGAAAGAAAGTAGGACACTCCCGAGGGAACGACTCGAGAAGGGATGGGTCAAGGGGCGCCGCCAGGCGCCCCCTGGCTATGGTTAGGCAGCCGCCAGGAGGCGGGGGAGGCGGCGCGGAAGTTCGTGGGGAGTTGAACTGCTGGAGGTGAACCCGCCCTCTCGTGTGGGCCGGGAAGGTCCCCTTCTGGAGGAACGGGCGAATCGGACCGGCGCCCTTCTCGCCACCAGCGCGGTGGCCAACGGTCTCTTCGCAGGCCATCATCGGGTGCGGGCG
>JASBVX010000166.1 GCA_029960865.1 Bacillota bacterium
ATGGGCGGGGACGGAGGATCATCCCTGTGGTGGGTGGAGAAGGTCCGCTGGATGCCTTCCATCGGCGCCTCCTACTACCTGGGGGTGGACGGGCTCAGCCTGGCCCTCCTGGCCTTGGCGGCCCTCATCGGGGTGGTGGCTACCATCGCCAGCTACGGCATTGACCACCGGGCCAAGGAATACTTCGTGGCCCTTCTTTTGATGCAGACAGGGGTTCTGGGGGTCTTTTCCTCCCAGGATCTAATCCTTTTCTACTTTTTCTGGGAACTCAGCCTGATTCCCATGTACTTCATCATCAGCATCTGGGGGCACGGGCGGAAAGAATACTCCGCCATCAAATTCATCATCTACACCATGGTGGCCAGCCTCATCATGCTGGTAGGGATCCTGGCCCTCTATTTGCTCACGGGGGCCCGCACCTTCTCCATCCCTGAGCTGGTGCAGCTGGGAGGCACCCTGCCGCCCACCTGGCAGCTATGGCTTTTTGCCGCTTTCTTCTTGGGTTTCGCCGTGAAGGTGCCGGTCTGGCCCCTGCACACCTGGCTCCCCGATGCCCACGTGGATGCCCCCACCCCGGGGAGCGTGGTGCTGGCGGCGGTGCTCCTGAAATTGGGTGCTTACGGTTTGATCCGCATCGCCTTTCCGGCTTTCCCCTATGCCTTCCATCATTGGCAATGGGTCCTGGCGGCCCTGGGGGTGATCGGCATCGCCTATGGCGCTTTTACGGCCCTGGGCCAAAGGGATTTGAAGAAACTGATCGCCTACTCTTCGGTGAGCCACATGGGATTTGTCCTCCTGGGGTTTGCCGCGGCCACTCCCCTGGCCATCACAGGAGCCGTCTTCCAGATGATCTCCCACGGCCTCATCGCCGCCATGCTCTTCTTGATGGCGGGGGTCTTCCTGGATCGGTTCCACACCCGGGATATGGAGGCGTTCAGCGGGCTCTACACCCTGATGCCGGTCGGGGGCACCATGATGGGGATCGCGGCTTTCGCCAACCTGGGACTTCCCTTTCTCTCCGGCTTCATTGCCGAATTTTTCACCCTGCTGGGGGCCTACCCGGTCTTTCCCCATCTGGTCTGGATCGCCGCCGCCGCCTTGTTGCTGACGGCGGCCTTCAACATCTACATGATGCAGCGCATCCTTATGGGCCGGCCCCATGTGGAGCATGAGGGGACGCCTGACGTCACGGCGCGGGAACTGATTTCTCTCGTACCCCTGGCGGCTCTGGTCCTGGGGTTGGGGATTCTGCCTTTCCTCGTGGTGAACCTATACCAGGGGCCGGTGCTGCAGATCATGGCCCGCTTGGGGGGATTCTAGTTGTATAACTTTCACGCCATCTGGCCGGAGATGATCCTCGGGGTGGCCGGCGTTCTCTTCCTTTTGCTGGCCGTTTCCCGCGTGGGCCAGCAGCCGCGGTTAGCCCAGCTTTTGGCCCTGGCGACCTCCCTTGCGGCCTTGGCCCTCCTGCCCACCGCCAGCCATTCCGCCCAGGGCGCCACCCTATCGGCGATGGTGCTGGTGGATGGGGTAGGGACCTTCCTGCGGGCGAGCCTCCTCTTGGGGCTAATCCTTTTGCTCCTTTTCTCGGGTCGCTACGTGGAGGCCCAAAAGATGCCGGTGTGGGAGTTCTACAGCCTGATCCTCATCGCCACCGCCGGGGCCAGCTTTATGGTTTCGGCGGGGGATATGATCAGCTTTTACATCGGGTTCGAGACCCTCTCCTTGGCGTCTTACGCCCTGGCGGGTTTCTTGCGGGAGAACCGCTTCTCCATGGAAGCATCGCTGAAATTCTTCTTAAACGGCGCCATCGCGTCCGCGTTTCTGCTCTTCGGCTTTTCCCTGGCCTATGGCCTGACCGGTACCACTGCCCTGGCTCCCATGGCCATGGCTTTGGGGGAAGGTCCCTGGGAAGGGGGCGCGGGCCTGGTGCCCACCGTAGCCCTGCTTTTCGTCCTGGGAGGGATCGCCTTCAAGCTGTCCCTGGCGCCTTTCCACCTCTGGGCTCCCGATGTGTACCAAGGGGCCCCCACTGCGGTGACGGCTTTCCTTTCCTTCATCTCCAAGGCGGGTGCCCTGGGAGGCTTTGTGCGGGTCATCATGGAGGGATTCGCTCCCCTGGGGGGGGAGTGGCAAACGCTGGTGGCCGTCCTGGCGGCCTTCTCCATGACGGTGGGGAACGTGGCCGCCCTCTGGCAGACCAACCTGAAGCGGCTTTTGGCCTATTCCTCCATCGCCCACGCAGGGTACATCCTGGCAGCCCTTTCCCTGGGGCCTGCCCTAGGGCTCCAGCCCCTTCTCTTCTACCTCCTGGCCTACCTCTTCATGACGTTGGGGGCTTTTGGCGGCGTGATGGTGCTCTCCTCCCAAGGAGAAGGGGAGGATCTGAAGGATCTCCACGGCCTCTGGCGCCGCTCACCCCTTTTGGCCGGTGCCTTGACCATCTTCTTCCTCTCCCTGTTGGGGATCCCCTTCACCGCCGGCTTTATGGCCAAGCTTCTCGTGATCCGGGCCCTTGTGGACGGGCACCTGGTCTGGCTGGCGGTCTTTATCGCGGTCAACACCGCCATTTCCGCCTACTACTACTTCCTCCCCATCAAGGCCATGTACGTCAGGCCTGCGGAAACGGAGAGACCGGCCCGGGTTCCTGTGGACTTCTGGGCAGGGCTGGCGCTGGCGGTGGCGGTGGTGGGCGTCTTCTGGCTGGGGGTCCTACCGGAAAACGGCCTCAGCTGGTCTCTCTTTGCCGTGTGGGGCCGCTGAAAGCGGCCCCTTTCCCCGTTCTTTCAGAGATGGCCGAAGGTATCCAGCGCCTCTAAAAGAGACATGCCGCGGCGGATGGCCTCCCTGGCGGCGCTCTCTTTTTCCAAGGCTTCCCCGGCCTTTTGGGCCACTTCTTCTGCCAGGTCCCGGGGGATCACCAAAAGGCCGTCTTCATCCCCCACCACCCAGTCTCCAGGCCGGACCATCACCCTTGGAGCAAGGCCTCCTGGGAGGGCCACCTCTTGCCCCACCCCTTCCACCCGCCAGCGGCCGATGGCTTGGGCGGGGGTGCGATAGCGGGTAAAGATGGGCATGGGAAGGCTTTTCAAGAACGCCAGGTCGCGCACTCCCCCGTCCACCACCACTCCCGCCGCCCCGCGAAGGTTCATGGCCTGGGCCAGGAGATCCCCGAAGCAGCAGACGCCGTGGATATCGCCCCCGGCCCAGACGGGGACCGCACCTTCCGGGATCCCGTCGATGGCGGCCAGCTTCTCGCGGTCGCCGCCCCCTTCCCAGGGCTGCCAGCGCCCGCGAATGGTGTAGGCGGGGCCGGCGAAAGAAGGTTCCGGTCCGGGGACGGGCCAGAATTCCACCGCCAGGATGGGGGGCGTGAGGCCCATGGTATCGAAGATGTCGGAGAGAAGGGCAGTGCCTGCCCGGATAAAGATCTCCCGCACGCCATACCTCCTATCGCCCTCGAGGTTACCAGACGGCAGGCCTTTCGTCCCGGGGGAAATCGGGGGAACATCACCAACAGGAATTTGTCAAGACTTGTCTAACACAGTTAGTGGTACATAATAGGTACACCCCTGTATCTA
>JASBVX010000167.1 GCA_029960865.1 Bacillota bacterium
AGCAGAAGGTTCCCCGTGAAGTCCTGAATGGGGGAGATATCCTCCAAAAGTTCCTTCAGGCCTTCATCGAGAAACCACCGGTACGACTGGATCTGCAGATCGATCAGATGGGGAAGTTCGAGCACCTCGCGAATGCGGCCAAAACTGTGGCGTTCCCGTCGCTTTGCGCCGACGGCCATGGCCATTGCCTCACGCTCCTCGTTGCCGGGTTCCATCCCGGAGCCTACTCGTACGGCAAGTATGCATCATAGCATGCGGGGCAAGAGAATGTCAAGAATAGCCTCCTGCCGGCCTGGCACCCTTTGTTTGCCAGGCCGGGCGGAGGCTTTTAGAAAACGGCAGCTTACTTGATCTCGACGGTGGCGCCTGCTTCCACCAACTTCGCCTTGATCTGCTCGGCCTCCTCCTTGGAGACCTTCTCCTTGACCGGTTTGGGTGCCCCATCCACCAGATCCTTGGCTTCCTTGAGGCCCAGACCCGTCAGCTCCCGGACCACCTTGATCACCTGGATCTTCTTGTCGCCCGCGCCGGAAAGGATGACGTCGAACTCCGTCTGCTCTTCCACCGCCGGAGCGGCTGCTCCCGCACCGGGAACCGCCACCGCGGGGCCCGCTGCCACCGGGACTGCCGCCGACACGCCGAACCTCTCCTCAAACGCCTTCACCAGCTCAGAGAGCTCAAGAACGTTGAGGCTCTCCACCAGATCCAGGATATCCTTGACCTTCCCCGTCACTTCCGTTGCCATCTGACCCGACCTCCTCCTTTGATTAACCCGCCTGGGTCCTTTTCTCTTCCAGCCCCTTGAGCCCGTAGAGGAAATTCCGCAAAGGTGCCGCAAACAGGCTGGCCACTTGCTGCAAAGGTGCCTGGAAGGCTCCTGCCACCTGGGCCAGAAGCACCGGCCGCGGCGGCAGCTTGGCCAAACCTTCCACGGCCTCCGCCGTCACCAGGCGGCCTTCCAAAACACCGGCTTTGATGCTCAAAACCTTTTCCTTCTCCACGAACTCGTGGAGGACTCGCGCCGTAGCCACCGGATCCACCAAGGAATAAGCGATGGCGGTGGGGCCTTCCAAGTGAGGATCGAGGCCTTCGATCCCCGCTTCCTTGGCAGCCCGCTTCAAAAGGGTGTTCTTCACCACCCGGTAGTGGACCTGCTCTTCGCGGGCCTTCCGGCGCAATAGGGTGTCCTTCTCCACCGTCAAACCCCGGAAGTCTGCCAGAATGACGGACGCCGCCTGCTGGAGTTCCTGGCTGAGCTGGGTCACCAGCTCTTTTTTCCTTTCGACGTTGCGGGACATCGTTTCCCTCCTTCCTGGCCTGCCCATAAAAAAGGCTCCCAGGACACGGGAGGCGCAAGAAAGCGAGTTCGCCTTCTCGACCTCGGCCGGCCCCCTGTGCGGGCGTTACGCCTTGCGGCACCGGCTGTCTCCGGTCCAGAAAAAGACTCTTGATGTAGTTTACAGAGGCCCTAACTGCCTGACAAGCCCCTTTCAGGCCGTCAGGCGGTGGGGAGCGATGGCCACCCCGGGCCCCATGGTGCTGGAGAGGGTGACGGAGCGGACGTATTGACCGCGGGCCGCCGCCGGTTTCGCCTTGAGGATGGCATCCATCAGGGCACGGAGGTTCTCTTCCAGCTGCTCCACCGAAAAGGAAGCCTTGCCGATGGGAGCGTGGACGATCCCTGTCCGGTCGGTGCGGAATTCGATGCGGCCTCCCTTGAAGTCCTTCACCGCCGTCGCCACATCCTGGGTCACCGTACCCGATTTGGGGTTCGGCATGAGGCCGCGAGGCCCCAGGAGACGCCCCAACCGGCCCACGCTGGCCATCATGTCGGGAGTGGCGATGGCCACGTCGAAATCCAGGAAGCCCCCCTGAACCTTGGCGATGAGATCATCGTCCCCGCGATGTCGGCGCCGGCCGCTTTCCGCTTCCTTGGCCTTCTCCCCTTGGCGAAGACCAGGATGCGCACCGTCTTCCCCGTTCCGTGGGGAGGCTGACGGCGCCCGCACCTGCTGGTCAGCGTGGTGGACATCCACCCTAGGCGCACCGCCACTTGATCACCTCGTCGAAACGGGCCGTGGCCGCTCTTCACCGCGTCCAGAGCCGCCCGCACATCCTCGAAAGGCGTGGCGGGAAGACCCGGGAGGCTATTCAGATACCGCTTGCCGTGCTTTGGCATCAGGATCCCTCCTCCAGAATTTCGATGCCCATGCTGCGGGCCGTGCCCTCCACCATGCGCATAGCGGCTTCCTCGTCGGCGGCGTTAAGATCGGGCATCTTCAAACGGGCAATTTCCCTAACCTGCTCCTCTTTCACCCGGCCTACTTTCTGCCGGTTGGGCACCCCCGATCCCTTCTCCAGCCCGGCTGCCCGGCGCAAAAGGACTGACGCGGGAGGCGTCTTGGTGATGAAGTCGAAGGAGCGGTCCCCATAGACGGTGATGACCACCGGAATGATCAACCCTTCTTGATCCCGGGTCCGCTCGTTGAATTCCTTGGTGAATTGAGGGATATTCACCCCATGCTGGCCTAGAGCCGGGCCCACCGGCGGTGCCGGGGTTGCTCTCCCCGCCGGAATCTGCAACTTGACCTGCGCCACCACTTTCTTCGCCAACTTCTTTTGCCTCCTCTTGCTCCCTGGGACCTACAGCTTTTCTACCTGGGTAAATTCCAGCTCCAGGGGCGTCTCCCGCCCGAACATGGAGACCAGCACCCGCAATTTTCCGCGCTCCGCGTCGATGGCGTCCACCACGCCGATGAAACCATCGAAGGGACCCCCTTTGACCCGGATGTTCTGGCCCACTTCCACATCGATACGGGCCTTGGGCCGGGCTTTGGGCTTCTCCGACGCCAGGAGGCCCATCTGCTCCAGGATCTGGCGGATCTCCGACTGGGAAAGGGGGGTGGGCCGCGTTCCGGCGCCGACGAAACCCGTGACGCCCGGGGTGTTGCGGACCACATACCAGGATTCGTCGGTGAGGATCATCTCCACCATGACGTAGCCGGGATAGATCTTCCGCTGGACCAGCCGCCGCTTGCCGTCCTTCACCTCGATCTGCTCTTCCGTGGGGACGACGACGCTGAAGATCTTGTCCTCCATGGCCATGGACTGGACCCTTTTCTCCAGGTTGGCCTTGACCTTGTTCTCGTACCCGGCGTAGGTGTGGATGACATACCAGTGAACCCCAGGGCGGGGTTCCAGAAAACGCTTGACGATATCCGGCTGTTCCGCCTCGACCATAAGCGGGGCTCCCGTCTCCTGCAGATGCCTCTCAACCATGGGGCAACACGAACCCCATCAGGAAGGAGAGGGCCAGATCGAACACCCAGATGGCCACGGCCACCACCGTCACCGTAGCCAGGACGACCACCGTGTAGACGGCCGTCTCCCGGCGGGTGGGCCACACCACCTTCTTCAGTTCCGCGATGACGTCCCGCACGAAGCGGATGGACCGTTGCAAGAAGTTCAAGGCCAAACCCCCGACATAAAAAATGGCAGGCCCGGAGGGATTCGAACCCCCAACATGCGGTTTTGGAGACCGCCGCTC
>JASBVX010000168.1 GCA_029960865.1 Bacillota bacterium
CTTCCACCACCAGGGGAAAGTAGACGGTGGGCGGATGGTAGCCGTAATCCAAAAGGCGCTTCACCACATCCATGGTGCGGATACCGGTCTCTTCCCTGAGGCTCTTGCCCGACACCACCAGTTCATGCATCACACGGCGCCGGTAAGGTACATCGAAAAGAGGCCGCAGCTTTTCCAGGAGGTAGTTGGCGTTCAGCACCGCATCCCCCGATACCTCCCGCAAACCCTGGGGCCCCAGCATGCGGATGTAGCTGTAGGCCCGGATCAGGATGCCGGCATTGCCGTAATAAGACCGCAGCCTCCCGATGCTCTGGGGGCCTTCTTCCTCCCAGCGGTAGCCCCCATCGGCATCCCGGACCAAAAGGGGCCGCGGCAAAAAGGGCACCAGTTCTTTTTTGACTCCCACCGGGCCCGATCCTGGCCCTCCCATGCCGTGGGGGGTGGAAAAGGTCTTGTGAAGGTTGACGTGGACGATGTCGAAGCCGGCATCGCCGGGGCGGGAGCGGCCTAGGATGGCGTTCAGGTTAGCGCCGTCAAAGTAGAGAAGGGCTCCTTTCCCGTGGACCATGCGGGCGATCTCCAGGACGTGTTCATCGAAAAGACCGAGGGTGTTGGGGTTGGTCAGCATGAGGGCAGCCACATCGGCATCCAAGGCCTTCTCCAGGGCGGAAAGATCCATGTTGCCCCTCTCATCGGAAGGCACCTCCGTCACGGCAAACCCTGCCATGGCCGCCGTCGCCGGGTTGGTCCCGTGGGCCGTGTCGGGGACGATGACCCGCTTTCTCTCTTCCCCCCGGGCGCGAAAATAGGCGGCTACCATCAGCATCCCCGTCAGCTCTCCCTGGGAGCCTGCGGCCGGCTGCAGGCTGAAGCGATCCATGCCGGTGATCTCGCAAAGGTAGCTTTCCAGCCGTCCAAAGAGGGTGAGGATCCCCTGGGTGAGGTCGGGGGGCGTCGCCGGGTGAAGGGCGGCAAAGCCCGGCAACGACGCCATCTCTTCGTTGATGCGGGGGTTGTATTTCATGGTGCAGGAACCCAAGGGGTAAAAACCTGTATCCACGGCGTAATTCATCTGGGATAGGCGGGTAAAGTGGCGCACCGCCTCGTTTTCACCCACCTCCGGCAAGCGCGGGGCTTCCTTGCGCAGAGGCAGGCCCTCCTTGGCTTCTTCCAAAAGCGAGGGATCCACCGGCCGTGGAGGCGTCACCCCGCGCCGCCCGGAGCGGCTTCGTTCATAAATATCCCCTTCCGGAAGGCCCAAAAGTCCGCGCGCCCCCGTCATGACATCGCCTCCTTTACAGCCCGGGCCAGAGCCTCCATCTCCTCCCGGGTGCGCTTTTCCGTCACCGCCACCAGGAGATGCCGGGAGAGGGCCGGGTAATCTTTCCTCAGAGGGATTCCAGGGAGGATCCGGCGGCGGACGGCCAGGTCCCATGTCTTTTGCAGAGGGCCGGGAAGCTCCACCACAAACTCCTGGAAAAAGGGACCGGCAAAGGTCCGACGAGCCCCTGCCTCTTCCAGGAGTTTCAAGGCCAGATGGGCGTTGCCAAGGGACGCCTCCGCCACTTCCTTCAGGCCCTGGGGTCCCAGGAGGGTCATGTAGATGGTGGCACCCAGGGCCATCAGAGCATGGTTGGTGGTGATGTTGGAAGTGGCCCGGGCCCGGCGGATGTGCTGCTCCCGGGTCTGGAGGGTGAGAACAAAACCTTCCCGCCCTTCGAGATCCACGGTGCGCCCTGCGATCCGCCCCGGCATACGGCGGATATGGTCCATGCGGGCCGTCAAAAAGCCAAAGCCGGGCCCGCCAAAGGCCATGGGAAGGCCCAGACCCTGGCCTTCCCCCACCACCAGATCGGCCCCCAGCTCCCCCGGGGGGGTCAGAAGGGCCAGGGCCACCGGATCGGCCACCACCACTGCCAGGGCCCCATGGTCATGGATCGTTTCGATGAGACCCTTCAGGTCTTCCACGATGCCGAAGTAATTGGGGTAAGAGAGGAAGACGGCCGCCCAGGATGTGCCTCTTTCCTCCAGGGACTCCTTCAGGTCTGCCGGGGTCAGAGCCCCTTCCCTCGTTTCCACGGTCCTGACCTTAAAACCCTGAGCCGCCAAGTAGGTCCCTACCGTCTCTCTCACCTGGGGGTGCACCGTATCGGCCATGAGGATTTCATCCCGGGGAGCCTTCTGGAGGGAAAGGGCCATGAGGGCGGCTTCCGCCGCCGCCGACGCTCCATCGTACATCGAGGCGTTGGCCACTTCCATGCCGGTGAGCTCCAGGATCATCGTCTGGAACTCGTAGGTCCAGCGCAGAGTCCCCTGGCTGGCCTCGGGTTGGTAGGGGGTGTAGGCCGTGAGGAACTCTCCCCGGCTCAAAAGAGCCGGGAGGGCCGCCGGAATGTACCGGTCGTAGATGCCGCCCCCCATGAAGATGGCATAGCGGTCGGCATCGGCATTCTGAGCCGCAAGGGCCTTCATCTCCCGCCGCAGCTCCTCTTCCGTCAAAGGTTCCGGAAGGTCCAAAAGGCGTTTGAGCCGAAGGGACGGAGGAATCTCGGCAAAAAGATCATCCACGGTCTCCAGCCCCAAGAAGCGGAGCATAGCCTCCCGATCCTCTGCCGTATGAGGCGAAAAGCTCATGCGTCTTCCACCTTCTGCTGGTACGCCTGAGGGGAAAGGAGCCCTTCCAGCTCCGCGGGATCTTCCAGTTCCACCTCCAGCATCCACCCATCCTCATAGGGGGACTGGTTCACCTTTTCCGGCGCCTCCCCCAAGCTCTCATTGACCCGGAGCACCTTGCCCGTCACGGGAGCATAGAGGTCAGACACGCTCTTGACGCTCTCCACCACCCCAAAGGACCCTCCCTTTTCGATGCGGGTGCCTGGTTGGGGAAGCTCCACGTACACCACATCGCCCAGCTGCTCCTGGGCATAGTCGGTGATGCCCACCCGGGCCTTATCGCCTTCCACTGCCACCCACTCGTGCTCTTCCGTGTACAAAAGGTTCTTGGGGATATTCACCGCGACACCTCCCGAGGTTTCTTCCTCCGATAGAAGGGAAGGGCCGTCCCTTCGCCCTCCACCCTTTTCGCCCGGATGGCCACCTCCACCTTCTCCCCCGGCGCCAGGCCCCCGTCCAAAAGGGCCAAGGCGATGGGCCTATCCAGCACGGGCGAAAACCCCCCGCTGGTGATGACGCCCTTTTCCTCTCCTTCCAGGCTATACACAGGGTACCCCTGGCGGGGAAGGGCTCCTTTGGGAAAGAGGATCCCGGAAAGGCGCCTCTTGAGCCCTCTCTCTTTAGCAGCCAAAAGGGCTTCCCGCCCGATGAAGTCCCCTTTTTCCAGCTGCACGAAGGCTTCCAGTCCGGCTTCCAGGGGTGAGATCTCAGGGGAAAGCTCATGGCCATAGAGGGGAAGGGCGGCTTCCAGGCGCAGGCTATCGCGGGCGCCCAGGCCGCAGGGGCGCAGGCCCCGTGGGGCTCCCACCGCCAAGAGAGCCTCCCACACCTTCTCCACACCC
>JASBVX010000169.1 GCA_029960865.1 Bacillota bacterium
CAGCCAAGTTCGTATGGGCGGCCACGACGCCGGGCGTCACCTTTGTGAGGGAGCCTTTGAATGCCTATCCGGAGGTCGCCAAAGCCCTGGACTGGATCTTCGTCTTCGTGGGGCTGGCTCTTTTCCTTCTGGGCCTGCAGATGGCGATCCGCACCATCCGCTCCTACCGGGAATCCATGGCCATGGGAACGGGAGAACCCCAGGCGGCGCCAGGTGATTGAAAGGGGAGGGAGGGGTCCTTTGGGGTCCCTCCCTTCCGCAAAGGAGGTGTGGCCCTTGTTCCGGCGCAGGAAGAAAGAGAAACAAGACGACGAAGGGCAGAAGAGGGAGGCCCAGGGGGGGCTGGGGACGGTCCTCAAAGGGGTCCTTTACGGGATGGCCTCCCACGGCAACGTAACGGCGGCCCTCCGGACCCGCATGCATCTGGAGCATCTTTTCATGTTCATCACCCTGGGGGATATGCTGGGGATTCCGGTGCTGCCTCCCTATTACTCCCTGCGGATCCTCCCCTATGCGGTGCCCAACATCGAATCGTGGAAGCGGCGGGTGTTCCGGGAACGGGATTTCACCGACGCCATCTACTGACGGGAGGGAAAACCATGGCTGAGCTGCGTCCCCCTGGGCTGGGGGCCTATCTGCATCGCCACCCCGAGGTGGAGATCGTGATCTTTGCCGGCAAGGGCGGCCTGGGGAAGACCACGTCCAGTTCGGCGCTGGCCTACCATGCCAGCCAGAACCTGGGGAAAAGGACCCTCCTTTTCTCCACCGATCCCCAAGCGTCCCTTTCGGATATCTGGGAGCGGAATTTCTTCGGCCAGGGGGAAGTGGAGATCCTCCCCAACCTTTTCGTGGTGGAGATCGATGCCGACCGCAGGGTGGCGGATTATCAGGCTTCCATCAAGCAAAAGATCAAGGACATGTATGGGCTGGAAGCAGTCCCCAAGGAGATCGAGGAGTACATCGACTCCACGTCGGCAGAACCGGCCATGTACGAGTCGGCCACCTACGATGCGATGGCGGAGTTGGTGCGAAAGAAGGAATACGATCTCTACATCTTCGACATGCCTCCCTTTGGCCACGGGGTGCGGATGATCGCCATGGCCGACATCCTTTCCCGCTGGGTGGAGAAGATCACCGAAGCCCGCTCTAAGGTGGCGGAGTACGATGCGGTGGCCGCCACCTTGCAGGGGGAGAAGGGCCGGGAAGATGAGGTGTTGCGGGAACTGAGCGACATCCACCAGCAGATCAAGAACTTTACCGATCTCATCACCAACCGAAAGCGAACCGCTTTTTTCATGGTCCTGATCCCCGAGAAGATGGCCATCGTGGATACGGAAAGGGCCCTCAGTATGTTTGGCTCCCTGGGGATGGAGATGTCGGGGTTGGTGGTGAATCAGGTCTATCCCCAGGATCTGTTGGAAGATCCCGGGACCAGCGAGTACCTGCGGCACCGGGTGTCCATGCAGCAAGCATACCTGGCGGAGATCGCCCGCAAGTTCGGGGAGCGGGTGCAGGCGGTCGTGCCCATGTTTACGAGGGAACCCAAAGGGGTGGAGATGATCCACCAGACGGCGGAAGCCTTGGTGGAGTCGCCCCTGCCGGTCCAGTACTGAAGGGAGGGATGGCTATGGAGCACGTCGGCCGTTTCCTGGCGGAGCGTCCCGGCCTGCGCTACGTCTTTACCGGTGGCAAAGGGGGGGTGGGAAAAACGGTGGCGGCGGCGGCTTTGGCCCTGGAATTTGCCCAACGGGGGCAAAAGACCCTCATCGCGTCCCTGAACCCGGTCCACTCCCTGAGCAGCCTTTTCGACGAGGATTTGAGCGGGGGCCGCATTCGCCCGGTGACGGGGGTGGACCACCTCTACGCCATGGAGGTGGATGCCTCGGATGTGGTGGCCCGCTACCGGGAAAACATCGCCCAGAGGGTGCGGGAGTTTTTGCGCTACGCCGATATCCCCGTGGATGCCCGCCCTTTTGTGGATATCGCCGTCACCAACCCCGCTTTTGAGGAGTCGGCCATGTTCGACAAGATGGTGGACGTGATGCTGAGCGAGGGGGAGAACTATCAAAAGCTGGTGTTTGATACGGCGGCGGTGGCCAACGCCATCCGCCTCATCGGGCTTTCCAAGATCTACGGCCTATGGCTGGCCCGGATGATCGAGAGCCGCAAGGAAGCTCTTTCTCTCCGGGTCCAGCTTTCGTTCCGCCGGGAAAAGATCATGGAGGAAGTGCAAAAGGATCCCATGCTGGCCGACCTCATGGCCATGGATCAGCGGTTCCAGGCCGTCAAGGAACGCCTGGTGGACCCCCAGCAGACTGCCTTTTTCTTCGTGACCCTTCCCTTGATGCTCCCCATATCTGTGGTGACCCGCTTCATCGAACAGGTGAAAGCTTACGACATCCCGGTGGGCGGGGTGCTGGTGAACGGGGTCATCCGGGGGGAAGAGGCGGAAAAAGCCCAGGGGGATGAATACCTGCGAAACAAGTTTCAGGAGCAGGCCCAGTATATGCGCATCATCCGGGAGCAGCTGGGGGATCTGGTGAGGGGGTACCTCCCCCTCTATCCCAAGGAGATCCAGGGTCTGGAGGCGGTGCGCCGGGCGGCGGCCGATCTTTTCAACCCCGATCAGGAGTGGGCCCTGAGCCTTGTCTCGTGAGGCGGCCATGGAAGTCCGGCCTTATGTGCTGGCGGCCCAGAGCTTCGTGATAGGGAGCACCAACTTTGTCCTTTTAGGCTTGCCCCCGGGGTGGCGCGCCTTGAAGGGACCCTTTCCCCCCGAAGTGGATCGGCGGGTGGAACGGGGCGATGTCTCCTGGGCCCTGGAAGGGCAAGCGTCGTTTGCGCTGCAGGGTCGCCTTGGCGGCCCTGAGACGGAAAGGGCCCTTCTTCGTTTGCAGGTATACCCGGGGCCCTTGCGAAGAGAGCGCCTCCTGGCCCGGGTGGAGGAAGAAGAAGGGATTATGTTGGGAGGCCACGAGGGCCTTAGGCGGGTGGGCTTCGTAAGAAAGGGATGGGGGCCGTGGGGAGGCTTTCTGGCCGCCGCCTCCTTTGAAACCTTTTGTCCGCAGACGGGAAGGACTCTGCATATCCTGCTGGAGAGCGGGACCCCCCAGGTGGTGGCGGCCCTGGCGGACGCCCTTTCCCGCTATTGGCGATGCCACTAGGAGGAAGATGGTGAAAGAGGGAAAGACGGTCCTTTTGGTGGGTCTTTTTCCCGATACGTACCGGCTTTGCGCCGGTCGCTGCCGCTGGGTCAAAGATCCGGCCCCTGAGGAAGAATATCCGCCCCTGGTGAAAGAGCAGTGGCGGCAGGTGCAGGCTTTTTACCTAGGGCTCCTGGAAACACTCCCCGATGTCCGCCCGGTAACGGTGGGGTTCTGGTCGATCCAGGGGCTTTTCCTGGCGGCCCGTTACCGGTTGGATACGCAAAAAGTCTATGCCGTGGTGGGAAGGAAGGCCATCCCCCTGGAAAGAGGGTTTGGCCCGGTGGAGGAGGA
>JASBVX010000170.1 GCA_029960865.1 Bacillota bacterium
TCTGGGTCATGGAAAAACTCCTTCCCGATCCGCCCGTCACCCTGGATGAATTGGCCCAGCTTCCTTACGACAACGTCACCGACCTGGACAGCGTGGAGCGCCACTTCGGGTTTGCCCCCATGCCCATGACGGTGGAAAACATCGCTTACTTGAAAGACTTTAAGAAAGAAAGGGCCCGGGCATGAAAAAGGGGAGCCCTGAGGCTCCCCTTCTCAGCGCTCCGGTTATCGATACCACACTTCCTGCAGCACCCGCCACACGTTTCCTCCGATCGCCTTGGCGATTTCCTCGTCCTTGTACCCGTGCTTCACTAGCCAGCGCACGATGTTGGGGAAATCCCCGGGGTTTTCCAACCCGTCCACATAAGGAACTTCCTCGAAGGACACCGAGCCGTGGGCGCTGCCGATGGAAAGCTGGGCGGCAAAGGCATGATGCAGCCCCACATGATCGCCGAACATGGTATCGGGACCGAAAGCCACGTGGTCGATGCCCACCAGGTTGGCGCAGTACTCGAAATGCTCCATGACCGATTCCAGGCTGTGGCGGGGATGATTATGGGTGAGGGTGGTGTTGGGAGCCGCCTCGATGCCGATGACGCCCCCCTTCTGGGCCACCGCCTTGATGACGTCATCAGGCTTCAGCCGGTTGCTGTTCCAAAGGGCCCGAGCCCCGGCATGGGTGATGAACACGGGTTTTTCACTGACCTCTACCGTATCCAGAGCTGTCTGATCCCCCGAATGGGACACATCGATGGCCAGGCCCAGCTGGTTCATCCGCCGGACGGCTTCCCTGCCGAACTGGGTGAGCCCCCCATCGCGGGCTTCTCTCAGACCCGCGCCCAGGCTGTTTGCCTCGCTGTAGGCGATGCCGATGCAGCGCACCCCCAGGCCATACAGGATATCCAGGCGATCCAGCTCGTTTTCGATCATGGTGGCCGATTCCAGGGAGATCACGAAGGCGATCTGCCCCTTCTTCTTGGCCTGCGTCAGGTCTTCCAAGGTAAGCCCCGGCACCAGAAAGTCCTGATGGTGGATATCGGAGAGCCGCATGCCGATGTCATAGACCACATCGTCCCATTTCCACCCGTTGCGGGACGTGACGAGAGCGGTACCGTCCATCATATTGTCGAAAACCACATCGATCCCCGAGCGGGTCAGCCCCTCATAGCCCGTCCAGTCCCGGCCCCACCGGCGGTATTCGAAAATTTCCCCCACATCGTCGGGAACCACGAAGGCATGCTCGTGAAGGTCGATGACCAGATTTTCCTGCAGCAAGCGCCATACCCGTGCCTCTTCCTCTGGGGTGACGGGAACGACGGTGGAAGGTACCCGATCCAGCTCCTTGGCCAGCCGAAAGGCTTTGTAGTCCACGCCAGGTTCCAGATATTGAAAGGACCGGTACCCCGAATAGCGGTACTGTTTCACCGGGACAACCCCTTTCTCGACTCCCCCGGGAGCACTTCCTGGAGAAACCTCCGGACCTCCCGGTGAAATTTGTCCTCTTCCTCGAACTGTGGGCTGTGACCGCTTTGCTCAAAGATCACCAGACGAGCCCGAGGCATAAGGGACGCCAGCTCCTCCGAAGCCTCCACCGGCGTGATCCAGTCGTGGCGGCCGCAAAGGATGAGGGTGGGCACTTCAATTTCGCCAAGGCGGGGCGTCAGGTCGAAGGAGGCCATGTTTTGGGAGAAGGCCCAGTTGTGAGTTTCATGCCGGAAGATGATCCCTGCCAGCTGGCGGTCCATCTCCTCCTCGCTGGGAGGCTCTGCGCGGTAGAGGGGCAAAATTTCCCGGTAACACTGCTTGAAATCCTCGTCGTCATGGACTCGGCCCGCAAAAAGACGCTCCAGGCGCTCTTTGTCGATAGGGTAGGGGCTATTGAGCGCCGTTTCCATGGCTTTGGCATGGTAAGCGTTGCTGGCGGCTGTGTCCCGTAAAATGAGGGCCAGGAGATTTTGCGGATAGCGCAAGGCGTACTCCAAGGCGATATGACCTCCATAAGACCCTCCCGCCAGCACCATGGGACCCCAACCCAAATGCTGCCGAAGCGCTTCGGCGTCCTCGACCCACGCTTCATGGCTATAGGGAGGACGACCTTCCGACTCCCCGCTGCCCCGCTGATCATAGGAGACCACCTGAAAGCCTTCCTCGGCATACCTGGCAAACGTGGCCACATCCCCTTGCCGGCCCGAAAGACCGGGCCCGCCATGGAGAGTGAGGAAGGGAACCCCGGTCTCTCCTGACCGCTCATAGACCAAGCGCACGTCTCGTATCAGGGCTTCCAAGGCCATCTGTCACACCTCCTCATGATGGAATTGCGATCGACTGCTGCACTGCACCTCCTTCCCGAAACATTTCCAGGGCAAATCAAAAAAATATTTTCAGGAAGCAGCAGGATTAAAATCCTGCCCATAGAATATCGACCTTCACAGGCGTTTGTCCAGGCAGGTTTAGTTTTACTCTGTGAAACGGAAAGGAGGTGTCCCTTGAAACCCGGCCATGACTACACGATTCAGTCGGTGGTCAAAGCATTGGATGTCCTTTTCGCCTTCCGGGAGGCTCCCCACGCCTTCACCCTCGCTCAACTGGTGAAGCGGCTCCCGTTCAGCAAAAATCAGGTGTATCGCTGCGTCCGCACCTTAGAGACCTATGGCCTCCTGCGCCAGGACGAAGAGGCCCGCTACGTGCTCTCCACCGCCATCTATAGCCTGGCCGAAGCCGTCCATGACGAAGCGTCCCTCATTCGCATCGCCCAACCTTCGCTGGATCGGCTGGCCAGAATCACCGGAGAATCCGTGCACCTGGTGGGCTATGTGGACGGCGGCGCAGTGGTACTGGACAGGCGAGACTCCCCTGCCGGCCTCAGGGTTTCCACACGGATCGGCGCCCGCACCACCCTCCATGCAGGGGCGGTTCCCAAAGCCATCCTGGCCTTTCTGCCCCCGGTAGAGCAGGAAACCATCCTGGCCCAGCTGCCACACCTCCCCCGGTTCACCCCCAACACCACCACGGATCCCGCCCAACTGGCGAACGAACTGGAGGCCATCCGGGCGCGAGGTTACTCCATCAGCGACCAGGATTACGAGCTAGGGGCACGGGGCGTGGGCGCCCCCATCTTTGGTCACAACCAGCAGGTGGTCGGGGGCATCAGCGTAGGCGGCCCCATCGGCCGCATCGGCGTCGAGAAACTCCGTGAGTTGGGGGAAATGGTCGCGGGGGAAGCAAAAGTCATCTCCCGGCAGTTAACGCAGATCAGTTTTTAATCCCATGAAGAAAGGACGGCACGCCAAGCCATGTTCCAGAAACGTTTCGCCTTTGCTCTTCCCGTGTTGGCTCTAACCCTGTTGCTGGCAGCATGTGGCGGTAACCCTCAGCCCGCTTCCGATCCTGCCGCCGGCGGCGACGTTGACGCCTACGATCCAGAAGCCGTCATAACCCTGGTCACCAACGCCGACCCCACCTTCAACCCCTGG
>JASBVX010000171.1 GCA_029960865.1 Bacillota bacterium
GATCAGCACGGTGGTGCAGCGGATGGGACGGGCAGGCATCTAGAAGGGGGAAGAGCTGCCTCATGCGCATTACATCGTCCATGGTTTTCGATCGGGTGGTGGCGGACATCCAGGGAAACCAGTCCCGCTTGATGGAGAGCCAGGAGAGGGCCAGCGCCCAGAAGAAAATCCTGCGCCCCTCCGACGACCCGGCGGGCACCCAATATGCTTTGGACCTGGACTGGAGTCTGAAACAGGTGGAGCGGTACCGGCAGGTGGCGGGAGCGGCCCAGGATCGCTTGGATACGGTGGACGCTCTTCTGGGGAAGATGGGAGACCTTTTGATACGGGCCCGGCAGATCGCCATCCAGGGGGCGGCGCCGGTTCCGCCTCAGGGCCACCAGGTTCTGGCCCAGGAAGTGGCGCAGCTCCAGGCCCAGCTGGTGGACTTGGCCAACGGCGAGCTGGGGGGGCGGTACCTCTTTGCCGGCACTGACGAATTGACCCGTCCTTTTGCGGTGGTGGCCGGGGTCCTGCAGTTTTCGGGCAGCGCCAACGTGCCCCAAAGAGAAGTGGCCCCCGGTAGCCAGGTGCCCGTGGGAGTGGACGCCCACCAGACGATTCTGGATCTCTATGTGACCCTGGAGGGCCTGCGGCAGGATCTCCTCAATGGGGATGTGGCGTCTTTGTCGGGCCAGAGGCTCACCGAACTGAACCAGCATGAGGACGACTTCCTGAATCTCAGGACGGAGGCGGGTGCTCTAGGAAACCGGATGGCTCTGGCCCAGGATCGCCTGGGCGCCCTGCATCTGAACCTCCAAAAGAGCTTCGCCAACACCGTGGATGCGGATCTGGCCCAGACGGTGATGGACATCAGCCGCCACGAAGCAGCTTTCCAGATGTCCCTGCAGGTGAGCGCCCGGGTGTTGCAGCATACCCTTTTGGATTTCCTTCGCTGATGGCCTTTGATATGCTGGCGGCGCAGGTGATGAGGGTTTGGATCGTCTGTCTCCCTGGGACCAGCATATCCAGGAGCTCCGTTACCGCCTGACGATTTCCTTTCTGGCCTTTCTTCTGGGGCTGGGGCTGGGGTGGTGGCAGGTGCCCCACCTTCTCGATTACCTCTTGGCCCGCTTTCACTCGGAGCTCGTCTTCACCCAGCCTATCGAAGCCTTCTCCGGCTACTTCACCCTGGCGGCGCTGGTGGGCCTGATCCTGGCGTTGCCGGTCTTCCTCTACCAGATGATCCTCTTTGTGCGGCCGGGGCTTCTTCCCCACGAGCGGAGGATCCTCTATTGGTCCCTGCCGGTCTCGGTGCTTCTCTTCTTTGCCGGTGCCAGCTTCGGTTTCTTCTTCATCCTGCCCTTCGCCTGGCGGTTCCTTTTGGGGTTCGGCTCCTCCTTTTTGCAGCCCCTCATCACCTTCTCCTCCTTCATTTCCTTCCTCCTGACCCTCACCGTCCCCCTGGGGCTCATCTTTCAATGGCCCCTTCTGGTGGCGGTCTTGAGTTACGTGGAGATCGTCTCGCCTTCCTTCTTGCGGCGAGGGCGCAAGGTGGCCATCCTGGCGGCCCTGGTGGTGGCCGGCACCGTGACGCCTCCTGACATCCTGTCTCAGGTGCTGGTGGCCACCCCTCTGGTGATCCTCTATGAAGTCAGCATCCTGGTGGCAGACCGGCTCTATGGCCGCCGGCAGCAGGGATAAATGTTCTGCAAAGGAATATCCACAGCAGGAAAGCGACCGGTGATGTTGTGAACAGGGTTATCCACATTGTCCACAGGGAAAGAGGGGTATTCTGTCACCTTAGAAGGGAAGGGAAGGCGTCCACCAGGGCGAAATACTTATCAAAGGAGGCTTCGACGATGGCTGTGCAGTTTCAGATCCATGGCAAGAACCTGGAGCTTACGGGAGCCCTCAGGGAACATGTGGAAAAGAAACTGGGACGTTTGGAGAAATATTTCGACGAACCTTTGTATGTGCAGGTGACCTTGGAGACCCAGCGGGACCAGCACCGGGCCGAGGCGACCATTCCCGTGGCGGGATATATCCTGCGGGCGGAGGCCAGCTCTCCAGACATGTATGCCAGCATCGACACCCTCTGGGATAAGCTGGAGCGCCAAATCCACAAGTACAAGACCCGTTTGAACCGCAAGCCTCGCCAGGAGGCGGCCCGCATCCAGGTGGAAGAGGCGGCGGAGGCGGAATCCCACGATGAAATTCCCGTCAGGATCAAGCGGTTCCAGCTCAAACCCATGACCGTTTCCGAGGCGGTGCTGCAGCTGGAGCTTTTGGGTCACGATTTCTTCGTCTTAACCAACGCGGACACCGACGACGTCAACGTGGTCTACCGGCGGCGGAAAGGCGGCTACGGGCTCATTCAGCGAGCCTGACCAGGGGATGACCATCACGGCGCTCTTTTTCGAAGGGGGACCCCTGTCAGGCCCCCTGAGCCGCGATATGGCCCGCATCCGGGAAGTGGCCCTGGGCCTGCGGGTCCACCGCCTGGCAGGGGCTGGTGTCCACCGGATGGTCATCGTTTCCGATCGGGACCATCTGAGCCGGGAAGCCTGGCGCTGGGGAGCTTCTTTTCAAAGGAGCCTCACCCCCTTTCACTTCGGACGGCAGCTGGCGGCCTTCATCGATGGCGACCGCTCCTTCGGACCTGAAGACTGGCTCCTGTATGTGGGGGGCGGGGCGGGGATCGGCCTTGGGGTCCAGGACTGGCAGGCCCTTCTGGGCCATCTGGGGGATCCCCGGGAGGTATGGGTCAACAATCCCCAATCCCCCGATCTTTTGGCCTTTTGCCCCTATTACTGGGAGAGGGAGGAGCTTCCGGCCACCGACAACGCCTTTCTCTACGCCCTTTTGCGGGCGGGATACCGGCGCCGCCTTTGGCCCAATGAGGCCGCCCTGAACTTCGATATCGACACCCCTGCGGATGCTGCCCTCATGGCTCTCTTAGCTTCCTGGGGCCAGGAGGCCCTGGACCGGCCTCCTCTTGTGGATGTGCTCTCTTCCCTGACCTGGCTGCCCCCTTTGCAGGAGCGCTGGCGCCGGATAGCCCATCTCCTTCACACAGGCGGTGAGCTCATCCTCATGGGGCGAGTATCTCCGGTGGCGGTGCTCCAAGTGAATGCCCGCTGGCCGGTCCGGCTGCGGGTTTTCTCGGAAGAGCGGGGCATGAAGGCCCTGGGAAGGGTGGAGCGGGGCCAGGTGCGCTCCCTCATGGGGCACTACCTGGAGACGGTGGGCCCGCAAAGCTTCTTCCGGGAGATGGCCGCGGTCGCCCAGGGCGCCATCCTGGATACCCGGGTTCTGCAAGCCCATTTCGGTTGGTCGCTTTCGGAGGAAGAGCGTTTTGCTTCCGATGTGGGCATGCCACCCCAAGGCCTTCCCGCCCTCTGGCAGGACTTCATCCGGGCTTCCCAGGAAACTCCCCTGACGGTCCTTCTGGGAGGCAGAC
>JASBVX010000172.1 GCA_029960865.1 Bacillota bacterium
TGCAAGGCGTCTTTCACCCGGTCCACCAAGAACCGGCGGCCCTCCGGCGTGGATACGGTGGTGCCGCCAAACTTTTGCACCCAGATGGGTTCCCCTGCCCTCATCGCCCCCGCCATCCTCTTGCCATGAGGCCCTCCCAAATCTGCACCGCGTTGGTGGCGGCCCCTTTCCTGAGATTATCCGCCGCCACGAAGAAGGAGAGGAGGTTTTTTCGCTCCGGATCCTGGCGGATGCGCCCCACCGCCACCTCGTCCCGCCCCGCCACTTCGCGGGGCGTGGGATAAAGACCCTGTTGCGGATCATCCCACACCAGAAGGCCAGGGGACGTCCCCAGGACCTCGCGGGCCTCTGCGGCCGTTAGCTCCTTCTCCAGCTCCACAAAGGCTGCCACCCCGTGGCCCACCGGCACCGGCACCCGCACCGCCAAGGCCATGACGGGAAGATGGGGGAGCCCCAGGATCTTGCGGGTCTCATCCCGGAGCTTTCGCTCTTCCTTGGTGGAGCCGTCGGGGAGAAACCCATCGCAGTGGGGAAGGACATTGTGGTGGATCGGGTGGAGATAAGGGCTCTCCCCCGGTGCCCCCCTGGACTCCCGCTCCAAAACCTCCAGACCCTTTTGCCCCGAACCCGACACCGACTGGTAGGTGGCCACGGCCACCGACCGCAATCCTGCCGCCTTTTGCAGGGGATGAAGGACCATGGCCAGCTCGATGGTGGTGCAGTTGGGGCTGGCCACCAACGAGGGAAAGGGTGGTCCCAGCTCTTCCCCGTTGATTTCGGGCACCACCAGCGGCACCCCTTCTTCCATACGAAAGGCATTGGACTTATCGATCACCAGCACCCCCGCCTCCCGAAAGCGGGGAGCCCACTCCCGGCTGATGTCATCCCCGATGGCAAAAAAGGCCACATCCAGATCGGCAACGGCGTCCTCTGCCAAGGTCTGCGCCGCCATATCCTTCCCGCGAAAGGTCACCCTTTCCCCCGCCGTGCGGGAGCTGGTGAAGGGGCGCAGCTCCCCCACCGGTAGGGACCGCTCCTCCAGCACCCTGAGGAGAACGCCCCCCACCAGCCCTAGGGCCCCCACCACCCCTACCTTCCACTCCTTCAATCTTGCGCCGCCCCTTCCCTCAACAGCGGTTGCAGCTGCTCTCCCTCAAGGGCCCTTTGGATGGTTCCGTCCAACAGATCGAACCGGGCCTGCAAGGAGGCCGGTTTCCCCAAGGGGCGATCCTGGAAAAACGGGACGAAATACACATGGCGCACCGTCAAAAGGCGGGCCCAGTTGACGGCGTTGAGGCCCAGCCCATCGTTCGTGCAAAGGGCCAGCACCAGGGGCTTTTGATTCCGAAAGGCGGCTTTGACGGCCGTCAAGACCGAGGTGTCGTAGATGCCGTGGGCCATCTTGGCCAGGGTGGTACCCGTCAAGGGGGCCACCACCATCCCATCCAGGACCTCCCCGGGCCCCAAGGGCTCCGCCTCCGCCACCGTCAAGATCGCCTTCTCCCCTGCCGCTTCTTCCATACATCTTCTCCATTCTGCCGGGTTTTTACCTCCCCCCGCTACCCTTTGCACCGCCGGCGACAGGATGGGAATCACCCGGACTCCCTGCCCCTTCCACCGAGCCATCGCGTCCACCACCGCGGAGAAAAACCCGTGGGCCCCGGTCACGCCCCACCCCAGGGTCAGCTTCTTGTCCACAGCCCTCCTCCTTCCTCTGGCCACAGGCGGATGACCGTCCTCGCCAGGAGCCGGGCGGCAGAACGGGTCAAGACCCGGGCCGGGAGGGAAGGGAGGCGCCGGTAATCAATGCCCAGGCGTCCCGCCTCGTCTTCCTCCAGGGCATAAGGAGAAGAGGCCAGCTCGAAAAAGAAGGTCCCCTGCAGCTCCCCGAGGCGAGCCTTGGGCAAAACCCGGGCCGGGGCCGTATTCACCACCGCCTCCACCCCCAGGCGGGAAGGATGAAACGCCTCCCACGGCAGGATAGGAACTCCCTTGGCCACCAGATCCTGATGATCCTGAGGCCGGCCCGTCACCCCCAGCCCTCGCCCTTCCCAGGAACAGATCCTCTCCAAAAGGGGCCTTCCGGTCCGTCCCAGGCCCAACACGGCCCAGCCCACCTCCCGGAGGGACCTTTTCTCCTCCCCCATGAACCAAAGGAGAAAACTCTCGGCCGTCAGGCGACCGTTTTCCCTTTGAAAGAAAGGGTCTTCTCCATAGGACACATGGCGCCAGCCCCGCTCCCGGACCCTTCCCGCCAGGTCGGGCGCAAGAAGGCCGGCCCAGAGGGTCAGACCCTCCGCCTCCAGGGGCGGCAGCTCCTTCAGGGGGGCCGGGGGCAAAAGAAGGTGGTCGCCCGCCCGCGGAGAACCTCCTGGGCCTTGGGCCACGGGAAATCCCCTCTCCTGCAACATCCGGCCCGCCTCTTCCAGCCGCGCCTCGTCGCCCCACACCCAGAGGGTCAAGCCCCCCACCGCCTTCCTTCAAAGACTATGAAGGAGGCTTCATCCTTTCCCCTCCAAAAAGGGCCAGAGATCCCGGTAAAGTCCCGGGCGTTCCACCCTCACCGCCCCCCGGACAGCCACCAGCACCCCCGGGACAAAGGCTTCTCGGCTGAGGACATCGTGGGAGAGGGTGAGGGTCTCTCCCCGGCTGCCGAAAAAGACCCGGTGATGGGCCACCCATCCCGGCAACCGCAAGCTGTGGAGGGGCACAGGCCCTTGGGCGCCTGCCTCTTCCATGGCCTCTTTCAGGGCCAGGGCGGTACCGGAAGGCCGGTCCTTCTTCCCTGGATGATGGATCTCCACCACCTCTGCCTGGGGCAGCCAACGGGAGGCCAGGACCGCCATCCGCTCCAGGATCAAAGCCCCCAGGGAAAAGTTGGGGACGTGAATCACCGCCTTGCCGGAGCGCCGCGCTTGCCGATCCCACAGGGCCAAATCTTCCTCTTGAAGGCCGGTGGTCCCGCTCACCACGGAAAGGCCCCGGGAAAGGGCCTGGGGCACCAGAGAGGATGCCGCCTCTGCCAGGGTGAAATCCACCAGGACATCGGCCTCTTCCCGTTGCAAAAGCTCTTCCAGGCTGGGGAACACCTTCCTCTTCCCCGCCGGTCCGGGAATCCCCAACACCTGCTCCAAATCCCTTCCCCCGTGATGGAGGGCCACCCCTCCCACCAGCTCCATGTCCGTCGTCTCGGTAATCCCCTGAGCCACCCATCTTCCCGTCCGCCCGGTAATGCCGCTCACCGCCACGCGAATGGACACCCGACCACCCCTTTCCGTGCCCTGCCCATAGAAAAGGAGAGGGATACCCTTCCCTCTCCTCTCCATGGTAAAGGATGGCGCCTTGTATCTTACCGGGTGGTGACATCCTCCGCCACGTGCTGGCGGAGGATCTGGGCCGCCTTGTCCACGTTCTTGGTGCTGGAGAGGACCACCAGCACATC
>JASBVX010000173.1 GCA_029960865.1 Bacillota bacterium
GCTGCCCTACGGTCAGCACCGGGTTCAAGGAGGTCATAGGGTCTTGGAAGACCATCCCGATCTCCCGGCCCCGCACCCGGCGCATCTCCTTCTGGCTCAGCGTCAGGAGCTCGCGCCCGGCGAAGGAGATGGCCCCCCCGAGCACCCGCCCCGGCGGCGGCACCAGCCCCACGATGGAAAGGGCAGTAGCGCTCTTGCCGCAGCCGGATTCGCCCACGATGGCCACCGCCTCTCCTTCCTCCACCTGGAAGGTAAGTCCGTCCACGGCCTTCACTTCCCCTTGCTCGAGGAAAAAAGAGGTGTGGAGGTTTGTTACTTCCAGCAAGTGAGCCACAGCGCCTTTTGCCTCCTTTTCACTTCCGCAGCTTGGGATCCAGCGCATCCCGCAGCCCGTCGCCCAAGAAGTTGAAGGCCAGCATGGTCAGGCAGATGGCCGCCCCGGGGAAGAAGAGCTGCCAAGGATAGGAGCGCAGCCCGGAGAGGGCGTCGGAGGCCAAAGAGCCCCAACTGGCCATGGGCGCCGAGACCCCCAGCCCGATGAAGCTCAGGAAGGCCTCGGTAAAGATGGCCTCCGGGATGGCCAGGGTCATGGTGACGATGATGGGGCCCATGGCGTTGGGAATGAGGTGGCGCAGCAGGATGCGCCAGGGGCTGGCCCCCAGGGCCCGGGCGGCCAGCACGTACTCCTGCTCCTTCAGGCTCAGCACCTGCCCGCGCACGATGCGGGCCATGGTGATCCAGTAGACCAGTCCGATGGCCAGGAGGATGTTCTTCAGCCCTGGCTTGAGGATGACCATAAACAGGATGACATAAAGGAGCATGGGGATGCCGTAGAGGATGTCCACCAGGCGCATCATGACGTTATCGACGCGCCCGCCCGCCAACCCGGAGATGCCGCCGTACAGCACCCCGATCCCGAGTTGAATGAAGCTGGCGAAGATGCCTACCGCCAGCGAGATGCGCGCACCGTACAGGACGCGGGTCAAAAGATCCCGCCCCAGCCAGTCGGTGCCAAACCAATGATCCGGACTGGGAGGCTCGTTGACTCGTTCCAGGTCCTGCTCGGAATACGAATACGGCGAGAGGAGTGGCCCAAAAGCCGCGAGGAGGATCAGCCCCGCAATAATGGCCAAACCCGCCATGGCCGGTCGATGGCGCCGCAGCCGGCGCCAGGCATCCTGCCAGTAGCTGACGCTGGGGCGCACCAGCTTCTCCTCCGCCAGCCCTTCCCGGTGCAGCGGCCGGAAGAGCTCGGGGCGCAACTCTACTGCCATCATTCCTTCCCCTCCCCGTACTTGATCCGGGGGTCCAGTACCCCGTACAGAAGATCTACGGCTAAATTGAATCCCACCACCAAAAGGCTGTAGAAGACCGTCACTCCCAAGATGGTGGTGTAATCCCGATTGTAGATGCTGGTCACGTAGTAGCGCCCCAGGCCAGGGATGGCAAAGATGGTCTCCACCACGAAGCTGCCCGTGAGGATCATGGCCGCCAGCGGGCCTAAGTAAGTCACGACCGGCATGACCGCGTTCTTCAAGGCATGGCGGAAGATGACCACCCGCTCACTCAACCCCTTGGCCCGGGCGGTCCGGATGTAGTCCTGCCCCAAGACCTCCAGCATGCTGGAGCGGGTCAGGCGGGCAATGAAGGCTGTAGGTAAACCGGCCAGAGAGAGGGCCGGTAAGACCAGGTGGGAGGGAGTACCCCACAGGGCGGGCGGAAACCAGCGCAACTTGAAGGCAAAGACATACATGAGAAGAGTGGCCAGGATAAAGCTAGGGATGGAGTAGCCCAAGGTAGCCAGAAACATGGCCGCGTAGTCCTCCCAGCACCCGCGCCGGAGGGCAGCCATCACCCCGGCTGAAATGCCCACCCCCACCGCGAAAAGAATGGCCACCGTCCCCAGGGCGGCCGAGACGGGGAAACCTTCATTAATGATTTGGTTCACCGTCCGGCCCTGGTATTTAAAAGAAGGCCCCAGGTCCCAGCGCAAAAGATTGCCCAGGTAGTCCAGGTACTGCTTCCAGAGGGGATCGTTGAGGCGATAGCGGGCTTCGATGTTCTCCAGGATGGCCTTGGGCAAGGCTTTTTCCGCCGTAAAGGGCCCCCCGGGAATGGCGTGCATCAAGAGAAAGGTAGCCGTCACCACTACCCACAAAACCAGAAGGATGGAGACTGCCCGCTGCCACAGGTAGCGCGCCACTATTTGCCACCCCTTCCATTTTTACCCGCCGGCACCTCGGACGTGCAGCAGGGGTATGGCCTCGTCAGGCCATACCCCTGCTGCCAGCCGATGCTTTTCAATGCCGGCTTATCCAGGCGTTCTTGAAGTCCACAAAGCCCAGGGCGGAGTGGATGACGTCGTGGACGTAATCCTTCTCCAGGAAGAGGTTGACGTAGAAGTAGATGGGCATGATCGGCATATCTTCCATCAAGATCTTCTCCGCGTCGTGCAAGGCCTTCATCCGCACTCTGGGATCGCCGCTGTTCTTGGCGGTCTCGATTAACTGGTCGTATTTCGGGTTGCTGTAGTTGCTGTCGTTGTTGCCTCCGCCGGTGACGTGCACGTCCATGAAGGTCATGGGGTCCAGGTAGTCCCCCACCCAGCCGGCCCGGGCCACCTGGAAGTTGCCTTCGTCGCGGCTCTGCAGGTAGACCTTCCACTCCTGGTTGGTCAGGGTGGCGTTGATGCCCAGGTTGCGCTTCCACATCTCCTGGATGGCCTCGGCGACGGCCTTGTGACTCTCCAGGGTGTTATACAGGATCTCTATAGTGGGGAAGCCCCGGCCGTTCGGGTAACCGGCCTCCGCCAAGAGCTTGCGGGCGGTCTCCACGTCGTTGTCCTTGAAGTAATCGCCCCCCACCTGGCGGAAGTCCTGACCCGGTTGCGCGTCGGGGAGGCCATAGGGGGCGAAGGCCAGGGCCGGCTTCTGACCGCCCTTGACTACCTTCTCCACGATCGCTTGCCGGTCGATGGCGTAGGCCAGCGCCTTGCGGACCCGCGGGTCGTCTAGGGGTTTCTTCTCTACGTTAAAGATGTAGTAGTAGACGGCGATATAGGGGCTGGACTTAAGCTTCTTTTCCCTGCGCAGCCGCTCGATCTCTTGAGGAGGCACCTGGTCGGTGATCTCTATTTGGTCCGTCTCCCAGAGGGTCAGCTCCGTGGCGTGATCCTCCACCAGGGTGAAGATTACTTTGCTCAGCTTGACGTTCTTGGCGTCCCAGTAGCGCTCGTTCTTGACCGCCACGATCCGGTTGTTGTGCACCCACTCCACCATCTTGAAGGGGCCGTTGGTGACGTAGGTCTCGGGCTTGAGGGCCCAGCCGTCCGGGTTGGCCTCTACTACCTTCTTGTTGACCGGAAAGAGGGTGGGAAAGGCGGCCAGGGAAAGGAAGTAAGGCGTCG
>JASBVX010000174.1 GCA_029960865.1 Bacillota bacterium
CGGCATGAGCATCCTCTTCATCACCCACGACTTGGGCGTGGTGGCGGAGATGGCGGAGCGGGTGGTCGTCATGTACTCCGGCGAAGCGGTGGAAGAGGCGCCGGTGAACGAGCTTTTCGCCAATCCCAAGCACCCATACACCAAGGGGCTTCTGACGTCCATTCCCCGCCTGGATACCCAACGCAAGGCCATCCTCCCGGCCATCGAAGGGGTCGTGCCTCGCCCCCAGGATCGGCCGCAGGGCTGCCCTTTTGCGCCCCGCTGCCCTTACGTGATGGACATCTGCCGCGTGGAGCATCCGGAGATCCTTCCCGTGGGAACCGACCATCTGGCCCGCTGCTGGCTCTATCCGGGTAAGAAGGAGGCCGTCTCTTAATGGCTGTGCAAGAAAAAGACCTGCAAGGAAAGCCGCAAACCCAATCTGAACCTCTTCTCTCCGTCCGGGACCTGAAGAAGTACTACCCCATCACCGGCGGCTTCCTGGGCCGGGTAAGGGGGTACGTGCGGGCCGTCGACGGTGTCAGCTTCGACGTGATGCCCGGCGAGACCCTGAGCCTGGTGGGGGAAAGCGGTTGCGGCAAGACCACCACCGGCCGCACCATCTTGCGTTTGGAAGAACCCACCGCCGGCCAGGTGATGTTTGAAGGGCGGGATGTGGCTAAGCTTCGCCCCGCCCAGATGCGGAAAGTGCGCCGGGACATGCAGATCATCTTCCAAGACCCGTACGCCTCCCTGGACCCCCGCATGCCGGTGGGGGAAACCATCGCTGAACCCCTCGCGGTCCACGGCGTTCCCTCCCAGCAGCGCAACAAGCGAGTGGCGGAGCTCCTGCAAGTGGTGGGTCTCCACCCCAGGGATGCCCGCCGCTACCCCCACGAGTTTTCCGGCGGCCAGCGGCAGCGGATCGGGATCGCCCGGGCGCTGGCGCTGAATCCCAAGCTGATCGTGGCCGATGAGCCCGTCAGCGCCCTGGACGTGTCCATCCAGTCCCAGATCATCAACCTGCTCATCGACCTGCAAAAGGAGTTCAAGCTGACCTACCTCTTTATCGCCCACAACCTGGCGGTGGTGCGCCACATCAGCGACCGTATCGCCGTGATGTACCTGGGGAAGATGGCGGAACTCACCGACGCGGAGAGCCTCTTCGTGCGCCCGGCCCATCCCTACACCCAGGCCCTTCTCTCCGCCATCCCTATCCCCAACCCGGAACTCAAGCGTGAGCGCATCATCCTCCAAGGCGATGTCCCCAGCCCCGCCAACCCTCCTTCCGGTTGCCGCTTCCACACCCGTTGCCCCATCGCCCGCGATATCTGCCGCACCGATGAACCGGCTTGGCGGGAAGTGGAACCAGGTCACTGGGTGGCCTGCCACTTTGCCGAACAGGTCCTGGCCCAGGGAAAGAAGGTCGTGGGAGCCTCGTAACGGCCCAGGCTTCAACAAAAGAGTGGGGGAAAGCGGAGAGAGGGGTGGCCCAGCTAAAAGCCACCCCTCTCTCTGACGGTAACCCAGAGGATGGCGTTTCCCCCATCCTCCGGGGTCGCCAGAGGGTTCCCTCGCAGCCAGCAAACCCTTCGGCCACGGCCCTTTCGTATTCGGCCCGTGGGTCCTTCACAGCCACTGTGATGTGAAAGCGCCCAGAAGATGGGCTACCTCCCACTCCAGGGTGCTTTGCCTCAAGACCTCCAGGGCTCCTTCGTCCACCTCCCCCTCCAGGCGGGCAGGGATCCAAGCATGGATCCACAGCCATCCCTTAGAAAAGGCCAGTCACCTCACGCATTTCATCCCCCGGAGGGCGGGTGACACTATGGAAGAAGGTGCAGAGGAACGGGCCCCTTCCCTGCCGGAAGAGATCCAATCGCAAGAGAGCCCGATCATAGGTGGAAAGGGACGGGTGGGGGGACGTCAACGCTTCGCCTCCAGAAGACGAACCGCTGGAGCTGCCCCAAGAACCCTTTCCGGATCCAGGATCGGACCAGAAGGATGAGGAAGGGGTGGCCCTCATGAGAAAATCCATGGCGGCGCTGATGCCCCGGGTAAGGGCCAGGTCATGGAGGATGATAACCCCTTCAAGCCGGAAAGGGATAAAAGTCGCGGCGACCCTACACCTAAACCTCGCATTCTCTCCCCTGATGCCACACGCTCAAGGCTCTCAGCCGGCTCTCTTCAGAGCGGGCCACCAGGGCCAAAACATGGATCTCCCGCCGGGGAGCCAGAGATTCCAGGATGAAGCGGCCAAAGGCTCCGGCCCCCCAGGAAGAGGCAAAGGCGGCAACGCTCTCACCTTCCTCCTCCTTTTCTTTTACTGCCAAGGTCTCTTTCCACCTCGGCCGACAAAAAAAGGGCCCCCTTCCGGAGGCCCTTTTTGCGCCGGCTCTAGGGTTGATCCCAGGTGATGTGGAAGACAGGCGATGTCCAGACTTCCACCTTCCCCTGCCCTATCCCGTTTTGCAAGGGCTTTCCTACCGTCAGGACCAGGTAGTAGTCCCCTTCCGGCGCCATCCGCCACTTCCCGCTCTTCCCCAGGGGCCCATAGCCGTCCCACTCCAACGCGTAGAAAGCCGTGGCGGAGCTGCTCCGGGGCATGTACTGGATGTCGTAGATGGTGCCCATCTGTGCTCCGCTGGCGCTCTTCACGTCCACCTTCACGAAGGTAGCGCCATGGCGCAGATGGAAGAGGATGTAGGGATAATCCCCCTGCCCCAGATTGAAGACGGCTCCATCCTTCACGGGGACGTAGCTCGAACCCTGGATAGCCGCCAGCCAGGGCAGGTCATAGGGGTTGGGTTGCAACAGGGTCATCTGGCGGGTATCGCCCTTGTAGCCCATGTAAGGCACCCGCAAGACGCTCCCATCATCGCCGGTGAGGACCAGGTAACCGCCGTAGACGCTCCCGTCAGGGAGGTTGGGGTTGGCGGTGATGGTCACCTGCACCGAGGCCGGGCTCTTCCCTTTCACCGTAACCGAGTCTTTGGCAAAGGTCACATCGGCAAAGCCCGTCAGGAACTGGGGCGTGAAGGTGTCGGGACCGGTGGAAAGGGCCGGTTCATGGCTGAGGGTGTAGGTGATGGTTTGGCCCGCCTGCCCGGTGAGGGTAAGTTTCACCTTCACAGGCTTATCCCCTGTGGGGCCCAGGGCGATGTTCCGGGGCGACACGGTAACAGACGTCTCGATGGCCTTGGGGATCTGGATGAGGCCCGCCCCCTGGCGATGGACGTTATCCAGGAAGCCAAGGCCGGGGTTGCCCCACCAGGGACGGGGATCGGCGGTATTGCTCAGGCGCGTCGCCACCTCTTCGGGGGAAAGTCCCGGATGGGCCTGCAAGAGGAGGGCGACGGCGCCCGCCACATGGGGCGAGCTCATGGAGGTGCCGCTCAGGGTGGCATAGCTCCCCTTGGCCCG
>JASBVX010000175.1 GCA_029960865.1 Bacillota bacterium
CGTCTGCTGGCCACATTTGAACCCATTCCCCTCTTTGCGGTGATGGCGCGAAGGGGCTTCATCCACGAGGCTCGCCGTCTGGGCCCCGAGGATTGGGAGGTTCTTTTCGCCCCGGCGCAGGGATCCCCACAGCCATCTGAGCCCAAAGCAGCTCCCACGGGTTTAGCGGAAGAGCCGGCCTGGCCTCGGGCCGTGAAGAGCATCGACAATCGGGGTCTTTTACCGCCTGAGCCCATGATCCGGGTGCTGGAGGCCCTGGAAACCCTTTCGCCGAGGGAAGTCCTGGAAGTGTACAACGACCGGGAACCCATGTTCCTCTATCCCGAGCTGGAGGCCCGGGGACATCGGGTCAAAGCGGAGAAGCTGCCCGAGGGCGGCGTCCGGTTGCAGATTCTGAAAGGGGAGGGGTGAAGGATGGGGGAAAAGGAACAGGAAGTGCGGGAGGCCCTCAAAGACGTCATCGATCCTGAGCTGGGCTTCAACGTGGTGGACATCGGCCTGATCTACGGCATCACCGTGGAAGAAGGCAAGGTGGAGATCGTCATGACCATGACCACCCCCGGCTGCCCGGCCACCAGCTACCTGCAAAATGGAGTTCGGGAAAGGGCTCTGGCGGTGACGGGAATCCGGGAGGCGGACGTCCAGGTGGTCTGGATGCCCCCTTGGACGCCCGAGATGATGAGCGAAGAAGCCAAACGGTATTTTGGCTGGGCGGTCTGATGGAGGGCGGCCATGGGTGAGGTATCTCTGCAAAAGAGCGATGTGCTGCAGGTCCTGGCGGGGCTACGCCTTCTCGGGGGCAAGAGCCTTTTGGCTTCGGGCCAGGTTCGAGACGTCCTCTTGGAGCGTCACGGAGACCGGGTCCACGTGGCTGTCCTGGTGGGGCAGGCTTTGCCGGATGACGTCGAAGGGCAGGTGAAGGAGGCCGTAGGGCGTCTGGCGGCAGTGGCCACCGTCAAGGTGGTGGTGAGCTCCGAGGAGCGGCGGGATCGGCCCATGGCGGCCCCCCGCCTAGGCACGGCGACCGGGGAAAAGGCAGGGGGGCCACCCGGCCCCCGGGTGAGCTTTCGGCCCCAGCCTCCGCTTCCCAAGGCTCCTCCAGGTGCAGCCATGATCGCCGTGGCCAGCGGTAAAGGAGGGGTAGGGAAATCGACGGTGGCGGTGAACCTGGCGGTGGCCCTGGCCCGGTTGGGCCTGCGCACGGCCATCTTGGATGCAGATGTCTACGGCTTTGGTGTGCCGATGCTCGTCGGTCTGGAGGAAGGGCCTCGCCTCCAGGATCGTAAGATCATCCCTCCCCGGGCTCACGGGGTGCAGGTGATGTCCATGGACTTCTTCGTCCGGGACAACCGGGCGGTGGTGTGGCGCGGGCCCATGCTAGGGAAGACCCTGCGGCAGTTCGTGGAAGATGTCCTTTGGGATGACCCGGAGGTGATGGTCCTGGATCTCCCCCCGGGAACGGGGGATGTGGCCCTGGATGTGGTCCAGTTCTTTCCCCAGGCGGCCCAGCTCCTGGTGACCACCCCTGATCCCTATGCGGCCCGGGTGGCGGAGCGGGCGGGCCGTATGGCCCTGGAGCAGGGAGTGGCCCTGAGGGGTGTGGTGGAGAACATGGCTTACCTCCGCTGCGGGGAGGCAGGGGAAGTTATCTACCCCTTTGGGCGCGGGGGAGGCGACGCCGCCGCCCATGCCCTGGGGGTGGATGTCCTGGCCCGGATTCCCTGGGAGCTGAAGGAGCGGAACCTGAGGGGGAATGTGGCCCATCCGGCGAGCGAAGTGGGGAAGATCTATCGTCAGCTGGCCGAGGAGCTCTTTGTTCAGCAAGAGAGGAGCTGAGCCCATGGGAGGAAACTGGGAAGCGGCGCGGAAGATGGAAGCCCACCACCGGGAGATGGTGGAGACCCTGAAGAAAAAAGTGGACCAGCTGGAAGAGGAGCTGCGCCAGGGAAAGGACCCCAGGGAAGCCTGCCGGCCGGTGGCTGTCTACTTTGAGGAGACCATCTTCCCCCATGCCCAGGCCGAGGAAGAGACCCTTTATCAGGAGGCTTCAACCCACGAAAATCTGCGCCTCCTGGTGGCAAGTATGGTGAGGGAGCACCAGGTGCTGCAGGCTCTCCATGCGGAACTCTTGAAGGCGGCGGATCCGTGGCACGTCTACGCAAAGTCTCGCCTTCTCGAGGCCCTTTTTTCCCTCCACGCAGAAAGGGAAAACGAGGATCTTTTGCCCCATCTGGCCGCCGATGAGACCGTCTTCTTGGAAGAAGTGCTGGCACAGATGGCGGACCTTTTTCACAAGGCCCTACCCCAAGGAAAGGGTGAAGAAGTGGAGCTGGACGTGAGGGAGCTTCCCCACTTTCAGCGCCATGCCGCCATCTTCTCCCTTCTGGAGAGGCTCCCGCCCGGACAAAGCCTGGTCATCGTGAACGACCATGATCCCAAGCCCCTTTTTTACCAGATCCAGGCCCTCTACGCTGACACCTTCTCCTGGTCCTATCAGAAGGAAGGGCCGGTGGAGTGGAGGGTGGCCATCCGGCGGCAGGGATGAAGGAGCTAAGGGACGAGGAGGAAAAGCTGACGGCTCTTGTGAAAATTCTGGACCGGGCCCTAAGAGCCCTCGGGGAAGCCGGCGAAACCGGGAAGGCCTCGGAGCTGGCCGCTTCCGCTTGGTTCCTCTTGCGGGATGTTCCCTCCCTAGAAAGGCGGCTGGATGGAACCCTGCATGCCCTTTGGGTGAGGCAGCAGAAAGGAAGGATAGCCATGGCAGACCCTTTGCTCGATGTGCGCGAACTGGCGCCCGCCCGGCGCCATCAGCTGATTTTCGATGCTTTTGCTAAACTCCATGCCGGAGAAGCCTTCATCCTCGTCAACGACCACGATCCCAAGCCCCTCTATTACCAGTTCGCGGCGGAATACCCCGAGGCCTTCACATGGCAGTATGTGGAGGAGGGCCCGGAGGTGTGGCGGGTGAGGATCGGGCGCCGGGAGGAACCCATGTGAACTGGGCTCAGGCGAACCTCTATCTGCACCTGGTGGCAGCCATGTTCTGGGTGGGGGAGATGCTGACCTTGGCTTTCATCGTCACGCCGGTGGCGGCCCGCCTGGGAGATCCCCAAAGGCGGGCTGCCTTCTACCATCAGATCGGAATCCAGTCCCGGCCGTGGATGTTGGGCGCCCTGGCTCTCTTGGTGGCGACGGGGATCGGAAACCTTTATTTCCTCCACATCCCTTGGGCCTCCCTCTGGGATCCCGGGTTTTATGCCACCCCCTTTGGCCGTACCCTGGGCCTTAAGCTCTTTGGGGTCCTGGTGATCATCCTCGTGACGGTCTTACACGACCTGGCCATGGGGCACCTGGGGCGAAGGGCCGTCGGCGCTTCCGGAG
>JASBVX010000176.1 GCA_029960865.1 Bacillota bacterium
GGCCGTTTTGCCGTGTCAATTGCGAAAGGCTGGACGTCGATAAGCGTTTCGTGGATCCACCGGAGCTTTTCCCCGTGCCTTGGCGTCAGCTCCTCCTGGTTTTAAAAGGGGCCAGCGCGGAATCGGCCGCCGGGTGACCTCCTTCTCCACCTTCCGGGCTTCTTCCACCGGAAGGTTGGCATCCTGGATCCCATGGAACCGATCCACCCCCTGAACGGGAGGCAGCTGGCGGTCTACTTCAAGCCGCCAGGCTTTCTTCATGTCGAGGCATACCCCGACGATCCGGGCCTTCACCTCCTCAGGGATCCCCTGCGCATAGCGCTTAAAGCGTGGCCAGCCGATCGCCCGGCAAGATGGCCAAAAGCCGCCTTAAAAGCGCCAGAGAGGTCACCGTGATTATCATCGTTTGGCCCCGGAAGCCCGGCTCATCGATGCCCACCCCGACCTCCAGGCTACTTCCAGCGGGACTTCACCGATAACCTGGCGCTTCAGCACCCGCCGGACTCCTCCGCCCCCCACCCCGGGACGCTTGGCCGCCTGGTGAAGGTTGGTCCCCACCCAGGTGGGAGAGGATCGCCTCTTCCCCTGGACCGCCCGCCTGGACCACTTCTCGCCGCCCGGAAAGGTTTCGATCAAGGCTTTCTTAGAGCTTGCAGAGTAAAGCCGCCGGGACCGCAGGCGGAGGAATACCTTGCGCCCCACGACTCCGCCATGGAACACCTTGCGCCATGTACCCAACGGGTCACGGCACCAGAGTCGGGGCAGCGGGCCTCTTTCTTGGGCCGTCCCACGTAGACCATCGGCAGTTGGCGCTCCTGCCGCCTTCTTCGTTCTGCACCACACTTATGGTTTAAGAGCCTTGTGAAAAGCCCGTCCCAGCAGGAATTTCGCGGCGCCATGCCAAAGAAACAAGAGGGGGAGGTCCTTTCGGTGCCCCAACCCTACGTGGGGTTTTGGCAGGAGAACGCCGGCGATCGTCCCCTCTTGCCGGCTTTTACAGGCCAGGAGACAGGGGACGTGGCCATCTGTGGGGCTGGGTTTACCGGCCTTGCCACCGCCATCCAGCTGAAGGAGAAAAAACCTCACCTGCGGGTGATGGTGGTGGAAAAGGAGCGGGTGGGATGGGGTGCCAGCGGTCGCAATGCCGGCTTTGCCATGCGGCTCTTCGGCCTCAGCCTGGAGACGACGGTGCTCCTCCATGGGCGGGAAAAGACGCAAGAGGCCGATCAGTACATGCGGGAAGCCGTCAACCACGTGAGAAATGTAATAACTAAATATGATCTTAAATGTGACTTTATAGAGCGTGGCATGATGACGGTGGCCTCCACCCCGGGGGAGCTCCGGCAGCTGGAAAAGGAGATGGAGCTGGCGGAGAAGATGAACCTCCCCGGCTTTACGTGGCTGGAGGGGGAAAGGGCCCGGGATCGGGTGGATTCCCCTTCTTACCGCGCTGCCCGCTTCGATGAACATGCGGCCCTCCTGCATCCGGCCCGGCTGGTGCGGGAGCTCTTGCGGACAGCCCTCGACAAAGGGGTGGAAGTTTACGAAGGAAGCCCGGTCCTGGAGGTGGACCTAAAGAGGAAGATCTTCCACCTGCCGGGAGGAGAGATCCGGGCCCACGCCCTCCTCCTGGCCACCAATGCCTACTCGGGTTTCGTGCCCTACCTTCACCGCCGCCAGCTCCCCATTTTCACCTACATCGCCCTGACGGAACCCCTGCCACCCTCTTTTTTCGAGGAGACTTGGAAAGCCCCCATCGGCATCGAGGATGCCCGCAACTACCTCCATTACTACCGGCCGACCCCCGACGGACGCCTCCTCTTTGGGGGCGGCGATGCCCTTTATTACTATGGCGGCGATCTCCATCGGGCTAGCCATCCCTCCCTCTATGCTTACCTGCAGGAAAAGGTCCGCCGGGTTTTCCCCCAGCTGGAGAAGGTCACCTTCACCCACCACTGGGGAGGACCTATTTCCGCCACCTTGGACCTGATCCCCGCCTTGGGCGCCATCGCCCCCGACGTCTACTACAGCATGGGTTGCGTGGGCCATGGGGTCTCCCTCACTCAGTACAACGGCCTCACCCTGGCGGAACTCATTCTGGGGGAAGATACATCCCGTACCGGTGCTTCTTTCGTCAACCGCAAAGTGCGCCGGATCCCGGGAGAACCCCTGCGCACCCTGGTGGCGGGGGGCATCCGGCGGTTCCTTCGCTATCAGGATCTGCGGGGAGAACGGCGCTAACGCATGAAGCGGCGGAACCAGCGGACCACTTTGGGATCCCGGCGGTAACGGAAGGGCAGATCAAAGCTGGTGGTTTGCTCCAGGATGGATTTCTGGTGACTGAAGAGGAGGAACCCCGCTTCCCCGTGATAAGCTCCAAAGCCGCTCTGGCGAATGCCCCCAAAGGGAAGTTCCGGATTGGCCAGATGCACCAGCGTGTCGTTGATGGCTCCACCTCCGAAGGGGACGCCCTCCACGAACATCTTCTGGATGGTGGGGTTTTCCGAGAACACGTAGAGGGCCAAGGGGTTGGGAGCGTAGGTCAAGATGGCTTCCCTGGCTTTCTCGGGTTCCCTGTAGGAAAGGATGGGCAGGAGCGGCCCAAAGATCTCTTCCTGCATGATGGGAGCTCGGAAGGACTTGGGGCGGAGAAGGGCTGGTTGGATGCGAAGGCGCGGGGCATCCCTTTGCCCGCCCCAGAAAAGACCGTTTTCCGGATCTTCCAGATGCCGCTGGAGGCGCTGGAAATGGGCCTCGTTGATCAGGCGAGGTCCCGGCTCCTCCAGGGAGGGAGCCATTCGCGAGAATTCATCCTTGAGGAACTCCACCAGAGGCTCCAGGATGGTTTCGTCCACCAGGAGGTAATCCGGCGCCACGCAGGTCTGACCCGCATTCATGGTCTTTCCCCAGGCGATGCGGCGGGCAGCCAGTTCCAGGCGGGCATCCCGGTGCACGATGGCGGGGCTCTTTCCCCCCAGTTCCAAGGTGACGGGAGAGAGATGGCCAGCGGCCTTCTCCATGACGATCCGGCCCACCCGCTGGCTACCGGTAAAAAAGAAATGGTCAAAGGGGAGGTCCAAGAGCATGCCCGCCACCTCCCCATCGCCCTCCACCACCGCCACCCACTCATCGGGGAAGGACTGTTCCAGGATTTCCGCCAGCGCTGCGGCCGTGCGGGGGGCTAGCTCCGAAGGTTTCAGGATGGCGGTATTCCCCGCCGCCAAAGCCCCGACCAGAGGGGCCAGGGTTAGCTGAACCGGGTAGTTCCAGGGCGCGATGATGAGGACCGTGCCTTTGGGTACGGGAAGAATGCTGCTTTTTCCACCCCAGAGGGAAAGGGGAGTCCCCACAC
>JASBVX010000177.1 GCA_029960865.1 Bacillota bacterium
TTTCTCTTCATCCAGGGGTATGAGTTTTACGAATACCTGGTGCATCAGAGCTTTTCCTGGCAGACTAGTGCCTTTGGGAGCGCCTTCTATTCCCTGGTGGGATTCCACGGCCTCCACGTTATCTTCGGGGTCTTCTGGCTCTTTGGCTTGTGGACTCAGTCCTTCTTTTGGAAAGAGGTCACGCCTGAAGATCTCTCCCGAGGCTGGGTGGCTGGGCTCTACTGGCATTTCGTCGACGTGGTTTGGGTGGTCATCTTTACGGTGGTCTACCTTTCAGGGGTGGTGGGCTAGTGCGGGGTTACATCCTGGCCTGGCTCTCCATGCTGGTCTTGAGCGGCATCGTGTTTCTGGCGGTGGGCCTGGGCTGGCCTCCCAGGGGCTACATCCTGGCAGGAGTCTTGGGGACGGCTGCTCTCCTCCAGGTCCTCATCCAGCTCTATGCCTTCATGCACCTGCAGGAAGGCCAAGGCTGGTATCCCGCCTATTTCTTCACGGGAATCGGCTTCGCCGTCGTCTGGGTCCTAGGGGTCTGGTATTTAGTCTGGCAGATCGGCTACCTGGCGGGGCGGATCTGAGCCAAGGAAAGGAGGATGCCTTATGTGGCAGGATGGGGCGTTGGCCTTCGTAGCCGTCCTTTTCGGTACGGCAGCTCTTTGGGATGGGTTTGCCAATTCAGCGGAACTGACGATCCTCAACGGCCTGGTGGCGGCCCATGTGCTGATTTTAGCCCTGGTGGCCTGGTCCCTCACGCGCCGGCGGCACGCTCTGGCCTCGAAGCCTCCCAGGGAGGCCCTCCTTCTGGCCTCTTTCCTGGCGGCCCTGGCCATGTTTTTCCCCATCTGGACCGGCCAGGCAGCCAATGAGGCCGCCGGCAGGGATAACCTTTTCCTGGAGTCCCTCATGGTCTTTTTCGCCATCTGGGGGGCCTTGCAGCCGCTGGAAGGGGAAAAAGGCAACCCCTCCTTCCCTCCGCGATGAACTGGGTGGGGAAGGAGAGGCCTTTGGGTCAGGAGCTCAGGGAAGCTTCTCCATGATACTCCGGGGCCGCTGCCTCTCCCGGATCAGGGTGGAGGGCCGACCAGAAAGCCAGGAAGACCACCGCTACGCCCATGAAAAGGCTGTGGGTATTGACAGTCATGTCCGAAGCCATTCCCAGCACGGTGGGCGTCACCACGACGGCCACTCCGCAAAGCCCCGCCAGCGTGGGGATGAAGCGCCGGGCATGGACCGGGCGTCCTGTTCTGCGGCTGCTGCGATAGATGCCGAAGCTCGCCAGGGAGAGATACATGATGTGGATGGCGAAGATCCAGTTGAGCACCACCAGGGCGTTGTTGCCGCTGGCGTATCCGCCCCAGTAGGCGGCTGTTCCGATGAGAAGACCCAAAAAGAAGTTCACGAGATCCTGCCACATACCACCGGCTCCTTTCATCCCAGGGCGATGAGAATGTAGAAAAGACCCAGGTACTGAATCGAAAAGCGGAAGAGACGCCTCGCCATAGCCTCGCTATCGTCCCTTTGCGCCTTCACCATGAGGTAGAGATAGTACAGCCCTAGCCCCAGGGTTCCGGCGAGATAGATCCAGGAGCCCAGCCCCAGCCAATACAAGCCGACGCTGAGGGCCACCAAAGCCACGGTGTAAAGGAGCATCTGGCGCTTGGTGGAGCGGACGCCCGCCACCACCGGCATCATGGGAACGCCGGCCCGGCGGTAATCTTCATTGCGGTAGAGGGCCAACGCCCAGAAATGGGGCGGGGTCCAAAGGAAGATGACCCCGAAGAGGGCGAAGGCGATCCAGGAATAATGACCCGTAGCGGCCGCCCACCCGATGAGGGGAGGTACGGCTCCGGCCGCCCCCCCGATGACGATGTTCTGGGGGGTGGAACGTTTGAGCCAGAGGGTGTAGATGAAGACGTAAAAGAGGGCTCCCCCCAGGGCAGCCGCCGCCGCCCAGCCATTCACTCCCCAAAAGAGGACCACCCATGACCCCACCAGCAGGGAGATGCCGAAAAGAAGGGCCTGGCGGGGCTGGAGCCTTCCCGCGGGCAAAGGCCTCTTTCGCGTCCGCTCCATGATGGCATCAATGTCCCGGTCCACGTAGCAGTTGAGGGTGTTGGCGCCTCCGGCCGCCATGGCGGTCCCTAAAAGGGTCAAGAGGAAAACCGGAAGGGAGAGGGAGAGTTTGGCGGCAGCCAACATGGTGGCAGCCGTGGCAATCAGCATCAGCATCCAGATACCCGGTTTCGTCAAAGCCCAGTAATCGGCCGCCTTCTCCTTCGTGCGCTCCCAGAAGGTGTCGGCGGGGACACGGGCGGGCGCTTGCCGCTCCACCAAAGGGTTTCCCATGGAATCCAGGCGCGTATTCATACGGATGTCATTCTACCATATTGCCCGGGCGGGGAGAGGAAAGAGCGGGCCCCTCAGGGTTCAGAAGGTACTCCCTTGCCCGTTGGCGGGCCGCGGCATCGCCGCTGACGATGATGAGATCTCCTCCTTGCAGGACGAAATCGGGGGAAGGGGAGAAGTGCTCGCTGCTCCCCCTGACAACCGTAAGGACGGTGGCGCCGGTGCGGGCGCGGATTTCCAGCTCCCTGATGCTCCGCCCGTGGGCCCAGGAGGAGGATGGCAGCGACACTTCATCCACGTCCCCCGCCAGGGCCAGAAGGCGCTGGGTGTTCTGGATCACGGTGCGCAAGGCCGACTCGATCTTCTCGTCCAGCTGGGCCCTCTGGCGCAGGAGCTGACGCAGCTCCTCCTCAGCAGCTACCACCCGCAGGCGGGTTCCCATGCTGAGGAGAAATTCTTCGGCAGCTGCCTGCGAAAGGATCACGACGCCGCTTCCCGCCATGGCCTGCAGGACTCCCTGGGCGTGAAGGAGGGCCACCGCTCTCCGGGCCGTCTCCGGCGAGACCTGGTAGTGGGCCGAGAGAAGGGAGCGGGTGGAAATCCGCTGCCCCTCCCGGAGCTCCCCCTCTTTGATGCGGCGTGCCAGATCCATGGCGATCTCTTCGTAGCGAGCAGGCGGGCGGCTGCTCATGGGCCATCCTCCCTCTCCGGTAGCCCCTATTGTACCCGCCCTTTCCTCAGGGGATGAGACCTTCCTTTCGCAAGAAATCCTGGGCCACTTGCTCCACCGGTTCCCCCTTTTCATCAAGGGGATCATTTGACCCCGGCATCGTCTCGTCGGAAATCTTTCCCGCCAAGAGGTTGAAGGTATCCAAAAGGTCGGGTACGCCTGGGCCGTCTTTTCCCTTACCATCACCATCGAAAATGCTTGTCGTCTTCGAGGATGAGCATATCGCAAGCCTTCAGTTGGCCGTCGGTGGCGAAAGCAGCGATGACCTG
>JASBVX010000178.1 GCA_029960865.1 Bacillota bacterium
ACGAAAGGCGGGCCCAGGCCCTTGGCTACGATACCTTTCGCTACAAGCTCCTGGCCATGCTGGCGGCAGGCCTTCTGGCGGCCGTGGCGGGAGCGCTGCAGGTCCTCTTTTTCCGCTATGTCTCCCCCCAGGTGCTGGCATTGGACAACACCATCTCGGTGATTTTGATGGTGATCATCGGAGGGTCCGGCACCCTGGCGGGACCTGTTCTCGGATCTGTTGTGGTGACGGCTTTGGGCACCCTTTTGAGCTCTTATACCCAGCACTGGCTCCTCATCTTCGGCCTTCTCTACGTGGCCATCGTGCTCTGGCGGCCCCAGGGCATCCTGGGAGGTTCCAGAGGGGCAAGAGGAGGAAAACCATGAATACCTCCATCGGGTGGGTGGCAGGCGGCTACGCCTTTCCGGAGGGCCGCCTCCAGGCGGCAGACCTGGCCATGAGAACTGGCATTCCCGAAGAGATCATCCGCACCAAATTCGGCCTTCTGGAAAAGCGGGTGGGAGGGGAAGAGGACCAGATTTCCCGTCTGGCTTTACAGGCGGCCCAGAAGGCCCTCATGAAGGCGAAGATCGATCCGGGCGAGATTGACCTCATCATTTACAGCGGCAGCGAGTTCAAGGACTATCGCCTGTGGTCGGCGGGAGCCTATCTGCAGCACGCCATCGGTGCCAAAAGAGCCCTGGCCTTCGATGTCATGGCTCTTTGCGCCGGGGGGCTGGTAGGCCTGCAGGTGGCCCGGGCCATGCTCTCCCGGAACCCGTCCTGGCGCTACGCCCTTTTGGTGGCGGCTTCCCGGGAAGCCAGCCTTCTCAACTATGAGGATCAAAAGAGCCGTTTCATGTTCACCTTCGGCGATGGAGCGGCGGCTGTTATCTTGGGCAAAGGGCCCCAGTATCACCCCATCCTGGGGACGGCCGCCATCACCGACGGCAGCTTCCACGATGACGTGAAGGTTCCCGGCGGGGGAACCCGCCTCCCTCCCTGGGGCCCGGTGCCAAAGGAAGATCTTTACCTCCAGGTGAAAGATCCCCTTTCCCTAAAGGAAAGGCTGGACCCAGTGAGCCTCCCCCGCTTTCTGGAAGTGGTGGATCGGGCTCTTGGGGAGGCGGGCCTTTCGCGAAAGGATCTGGATTTTCTCTTTCCCGTCCACATGAAGCGCTCCATGCACCAAAAGCTTCTGGAAACCCTCTCCCTAAGAGAGGACCAGGGGTATTACCTGGAGCGCTACGGCCACGTGCAGGCGGCCGATCCTTTTTTGGGGCTTCTTTTGGCGGAAGAAGACGGCTGGCTACGGGATGGCCAGATCTTAGGGCTGGTGGCGGCGGGAACAGGCTACACCTGGGCTGCCGCCATCCTGCGCTGGAGGGTGCAAGAGGAGGGATAAAGCATGCCCTATATCCGCCTGCAAGAAGGCTTTCAGCTCTATGGGGAGCTGGAAGGGGAGGGGCCGCCCCTTCTCCTTCTGGAGGGGAAAGGCTATGCCCTCTGGATGTGGGAGGAGCTGCGGCCCCTTCTTTCCGCCAGCTTTCGCCTGATCCTTTACGACCATCGAGGGATCGGGAGGTCGGAAAGGGGCCCTCTCCCTTTTTCCCTCAAGGATCTGGCCCGGGACGGGATACAGGTCCTGGATGCCCTGGGAGTGGAGCGGGCTCATGTGCTGGGCGTTTCCATGGGGGGCATGGTGGCTCAGGAGATGGCCCTCTCCTATCCCTCCCGGGTGGAGAAGCTGATCCTGGCCTGCACCCATCCCGGCGGATCCTGCGCTTACCCAACGCCTCCCGAAACCATAGCCCACCTGTCCTTCTCCCCTGAAGGGCTTTCCTTGGAGGAGATCCTTCGCCGCCAGATGGAAGTGGCCTTTGCTCCCGTGTGGACGGCGGCCCATCCCGAGGCTTTTTCTCGCTGGATCGCAAGGAGAAAGGGGTGGGTTCCTCCTTCCGAAGTGTTACGGGCGCAGGATGAAGCCATCGCCGGTTTTGATGCCTGCCGCCGCTTGCCTTCCTTAAAGGCGCCCACCCTGATCCTTTCGGGGACGGAGGATCGGGTGGTGCCCTATCGAAACAGCCAGCTCCTGGCTCAGGCCATCCCCGGCGCTCGGCTTCAGCTCTTTCCCGGAGGAGGCCATCTCTTCTTCCTGGAGGAAGGCCCCCAGTTTGCCAAGGCCATTAAAGAATTCTTGCGGGAGGAGGCTTAAGATGACGGCGTCGGCGTGGTTTTTTGCCCGGGCTCGGTTGGCAGGTGAGCGGGTGGCGCTGGTGGATGGGACGGGAAGCCCGCCTCTTTGGGGAAGTTCGCCGGGGAAATGGCCTTCCTATACCTACCGCGCCCTAGCGGAAAGGGCTCTCAGGCTGGCGGTCCTCCTAAAGGAGCGGGGCATCGGGAAAGGTGACCGGATCGCCCTTCTTTCCCAAAACCATGTGGCCTATGTGGATCTCCTCTTGGCGGCAGCCTCCTTGGGCGCCATCCTGGTGCCCTTCAACATCAGGCTGCCGGAAGGGGAGCTGCGGCCCCTTCAAGAAGATGCAGCCCCCGCCCTTCTCTTTTATCACCCCGATCTGGCTGCCTTGGCGGCTCATCTCCCCGGGGAGAAGATCAGCCTGGGTGACCATTACGAGGAAGACCTTTCCAGGGTGCCCCGGGAAAGGGCGAAAGCCCTGGAGGAAGCCCTCTTCAAAGGAGAGATGGGGGCTGGCCTGGAGGACCCCTGGCTCATCCTCTACACAGGAGGCACGACCGGCGTCCCCAAAGGGGCGCTCATTCCCCATCGCCAGGTGATCTTCAACGCCATCAACACCACCGGCAGCTGGGAGCTCACTTCAGAAGATGCGGCTCCCGTTTTCACGCCTCTCTTCCACACCGGGGGTCTCCATGTCTTCCTGACGCCCCTCCTCCACAGCGGGGGAAAGCTGGTGCTGGGAGGCGCCTTCCAGCCTGAAAAGGCGGTGGAACTGACAAGGGAAGAGGGACTCACCCTCTTTTTCGCCGTTCCCACTATGTACCAGCTGCTTTTGGACGAGCCCTCCTTCCGCAAGGCAAACCTCCAGACGGTGCGCTGGTTCATCTCGGGAGGGGCTCCCTGCCCTCTGCCCATCTACGAAGCTTTTGCCGCTCAGGGCCTCCTTTTCAAGGAGGGTTACGGCTTGACGGAAGCGGGGCCCAATAACTTTGCCCTCCCCCTGGAAAAGCTCACCGAGAAGAGGGGATCTGTGGGCCTCCCAGTCCTCCATGCCAGGGCGAAGGTGGTGGATGATACGGGCCAGGACCTTCCTCCTGGGGCGGTGGGAGAGCTTCTTTTAGGGGGGCCCCACCTCTTTTCGGGCTACTGGCAAAAGGAGGAGGAA
>JASBVX010000179.1 GCA_029960865.1 Bacillota bacterium
GCCGCCCAGCGCGAACGCCGCCGCGAAGACCGCCCAGTTGGCGTTGGCCGCCTGGCGGGGATCGCCAAAGGCGATCTTTCCCTTGTATTCGGGCTTCAAAAGATCCTTAAAGGTCTTGGGGGTATTGGCCACCAGGTTCTTATTCACCATGATGGACATAGTCCCGGTGTACCAGGCCACCCAGTTGCCCTCGGGGTCTTTGGCCCAATCGGGGATCTCATTCCAGTGGCTGTTCTTGTAGGCCATGGTGACCCCTTCGGCCACCGCCGTGGGTCCAAACTGGATGCCGATATCCCCCACGTCGGCCTGGGGGCGGTTCCGCTCTGCTTTGAACTTCTGGATCTCTTCCGCCGAGGACATGTCCGTATCCTGGTGCTTGAGGCCATAGCGCTGGGTGAAGGTCGCCCACGATTCCTTCCAGTTGGCCCAATCATCGGGGAGCCCATAGCTCACGATGGCCCCTTCTTTGCGGGCACCTTCTTCCAGCTGGGCGATCGTTTCAGGCGTGGCAATCGGCACCGGTCCTGTCTGGGCGACGGTGGAACCGCAGCCCGAGGCCAAAAGAAGGCCTCCTACCAAAAGGGCTAGAGCTCCTATCTTCTTCAATTCCATAGCGATGCCTCCTCAACCGTAATAGGCAGGGATGTTAGGAAATCGAAAAGGGGGGCGGCCATATGCCTGGGAGCTGGCAGGGCCAGCAAAGCCAAAAGCGAAGGCGCCAGGGACGTCTGGAGGTAGGTTCCCCCTTGCCCCGGAAGAACGCTGCGGCCAAAAGCCCAGAGGGGCACGTGGGTCAAAGACGGTTCATCAGCGCCATGGGTGCCGTCTTCCCCCATGCCGTGGTCGCTGGTTACCAGCACCGTGGCCATGGGATTTCTCAAGAGATCGGGGACCCAGAGGGACAAAAGCTCGTCCAGAACCCGGGCTTCCCGCCGGTACTGGGGAGAAAGCCCCCCGAACTTGTGGCCCCGGTCATCGACGTTCATGGGATGGACCAGGAGGAAGTCGGGATCTTCTTCCTCCACCCACTGGCGGGCCGCGGCGAAGACTTCTTCCGCCGGGTAATCATCCTCCCGGTAATAGTGGCCCAAGGGGATGGCATGGCGGCCCTGGGGCCTTCCCAGGAAAGAACGGGCCGGCCGGTGGAGTTCCTCCCACCAGTGATAGGCGGAAGCAGCTCCGAGGCGATTCCAGCTCTGGATCACGTGGAAGACCCCCTGGACCTTCAAAGGTGCCGTCCAGAAGTTGCGGGTGATGCCGTGCTGGCGGGGCCAGAGGCCCGTGGCGATGGTGGCGTAGCAGGGGCGGGAGAGGCTGGGCACTGCCCCGCGGATGATGGCCTGCCGTCCCTGGCCTTGGGCTACCAGGCTCTGCAAAAAGGTCATCTCCTCCAGGGCCACATCCAGGCGAAGGCCATCCAAAAGAAAGAGGTAGACGCGCGGTCGTTCCTGCTCCAGATCCATCGGCTCCTTCCCCGTTCGAAATCCATCCCAGTATGGGCGCAGGGCCAGGGGCCATAGGTTAAAGCTCTCTTTTAAGCAGATCGAACTTTCTTCATGAATCCGCCTTGGTTCTGATCCCTCAGGGGACTGCACCTTCTCCCGGCCGGGAAATCCCCGTGAGGTGGCAAGGCCACGCTGGTCGTGGAGAGGCATCGGCCGACAGGGAAGAAGGGTGACCTCCAACTACACCAGCTTCTGCCGGGCCCTGGCGCTCAAGAAATCCACCGCAAAGACGGCCACCACGATGGCCAGGAGCATCATGCCCACTTTGGGCCAGGCATAAGCCTGGAGGGAAAAGAGGAGGGGCGTTCCGATGCCCCCGGCCCCCACCACCCCCAGGACAGTAGCCGCCCTTACGTTGATCTCGAAGCGGTAGATGGCCAGAGACAGGAAGGCAGGCAAGACCTGGGGCAGCACAGCCAGCCAGAGGAGGCTGGTGGAAGGGGCGCCCACCGCCAAAAGGGCCTCCCGGGGTCCTGGGGACACGTGCTCCACCGCTTCCCCATAGAGCTTTCCCAGCATGCCGGTGGAGTGAACCGCCAGGGCCATCACGCCGGCAAAGGGTCCCGGGCCGAGCCCCACCAGGAAGACGATGGCCAGGATCAGTTCCGGAAAGGTCCTCACCGCTGCCAGGAAAGCCTTCCCGATGGGGTGGGCGGCGGCCCAAAAGCCGAAGGGAATCGCCAGAAGAGCCGATAGGGCCGTACCCACAAAGGCCATCTCCAGGCTCTCCAGAAGATAACGAAGGGTCTCCCCGGCAAAAGACCAGTCGGGGTGCAAAATGCCCTCCACCATTTTCGCCGCCATGGATAGCCCCACCGCCAGGGTCTTCCCGGGCCAGGAGAGGCCGAGAAAGCTCCAGATCAGAAGGGCCCCCAGGACCACCAGCCAGAAAGTTCTTTCCTTCAAAGGATTCGCCTCCGCATGAAACTGCTCCATCCTTCCACCAGGAGCACCATGAAAAAGACCGCCAGCAAAATGGCCGCCACCTTGGGGTAAGCCAGAGACTTCATGGCAGTGGTGAGAAGGCTGCCGATGCCGCCGGCCCCCACCAGACCCAAGATGGTGGCAGCCCGGATGTTGATCTCCAAGGTATAGAGGGTGTAAGAGAGCCAGTCGGGGCTCATCTGGGGCCATGCCGCCCAGAGGATCCGGACCGGGAGGGGAGCTCCCACTGCCTGCAACGCTTCCAAAGGTCCCGGGTCGATGGTTTCCACTTTTTCGCTGGCCAGTTTCCCGATGATCCCCAAGGAAAAGATGGCGATGGCCAGGAGGCCGCTCATCATGCCAAGGCCCACCACGGCCACGAAAAGGGCGGCCAGGAGAAGCTCCGGCAAGGTGCGGAGAAAGTTCAAAAGAAAGCGGGAGAGGTGGTAGACCCATGGTGCGGGCGCTGTGTTCTTGGCCGCCCAGAAGAGCAAGGGAAAGCTGAAAAAGGCCCCCATGGCGGTTCCCCCGATGGCCATGCGCAGGGTATCCAGGAGGGCAGGCAAGACCTTTTTCAGGTAGGAGACGTCAGGGTGGAGGAATTCTTGGAAGAGGCGGATCATCTGGGGAAGGCCCTGGAGAAGCTCCTGGGGCCGGATCTGCAGATGCCATGAGGAGATGAAGATGACCGCCAGGGATAGAAGCCCTCCCCCATACCAGGCCCAGGGGATGGGAATACGGGGTGCCTCTTCAGCCAAGGGGGAGGGCAGCCGGAGAGACCGCCGGATGGCTGTAGGCAGGGCTCTCCGTCCCATAGATGGAGGCAAAGACTTGAGGGGTGGCCTTGGCCACAGGCCCATCGAAGACCACCTCCCCTGCCCGCATCCCGATGATGCGGGT
>JASBVX010000180.1 GCA_029960865.1 Bacillota bacterium
ACCGGTTGCAGCGCCATCTCGACTGGTTTACCCGCTTTTTGAAAGGAGAAAGAAGCCTTTGAGGCCCATTTTGGTGGTGGGAAGTCTCAACATGGATCTGGTCTTCACGGTGGAGCGGGCGCCCCGGGCCGGGGAGACGGTGACAGGTCTGGAGTTCTCCTTGGCCCCGGGAGGTAAGGGGGCCAACCAGACGGTGGCGGCGGGCCGCCTGGGAGGGACGGTGTCCATGGTGGGGAGGGTCGGGGATGATCCTTACGGGGAGAATCTCCTGGAAAGCCTCCGGGCCTCCCGGGTCGATACCTCCCGCATCGGCCGCCTGGAAGGGGTCAGCACCGGTCTGGCGGCGGTGGTGGTGGAAAAAGGAGGCGAAAACCGCATCATTGTGGTGCCGGGGGCGAACGGCAGGCTCTCCCCGGAGGACCTCCGGGAGGAAGATTTCCCCGCGGGAGGGATCCTTCTCCTGCAGCTGGAGATCCCCCTTCCCACGGTGAAAGAGGCCCTGCGCCTGGCGAAAGGAAAGGGCATGACCACCATCCTGGATCCGGCGCCGGCGCCAGGACCGGACGACCTCGAGGATCTGGGTGAAGATGTGTTCTCTCTGGTGGACATGGTGACTCCCAACCGGGAAGAAGCGCGGGCCTTGACGGGCATCGAAGTGAAAGACCTTCCCTCGGCTTTGGAGGCCGCTCGCCGTCTTTTGGACTTGGGGGTGGGGTATGGGGTGGTGAAGCTGGGAGCCGAAGGGGTCTTGGGGATCGATGGGGAAGGCACCTTTCGCCACATCCCCGGCCTTCCTGTGGCGGCCGTGGACACCACTGCCGCCGGCGATGCCTTTGCCGGCGGGCTGGCAGTGGCCCTGGCGGAAGGAAAGGGCTTTTTTGAGGCCCTTTCCTGGGGCAACAGGGCGGGTGCCCTTTCCACCACCCGCCCGGGGGCCCAGCCCTCCCTCCCCTGGCGCCAGGAATGGGAGATGTTTGGAGGCTGAAGATGGCATACCTTCTCTATGAAGATCTGGTGGCTCGCTTAGAGGAACTGCAAAGCCAGGCGCCCGATATGGTTCACCTGGAAGAGCTGGGGAGGAGCCCCGAGGGGCGGATCATCTGGGGCTGCACCCTTTCCCTGGGCCCCAAGGACCCGGGTGAGAAACCGGCCCTTTTGGTGGATGCCAACGTCCATGCGGGGGAAGTGACGGGATCGGCGGCCGCCCTCTACCTTTTGCAAAAGATGGTGGAGGAGAGGGAGGAGCCCGACATCCGGGAGCTTTTGACCCGCACCACCCTCTACGTCATCCCCCGCATCTCGGTGGATGGGGCGGAAGCTTACCTCAAAGGCCCCGAGTGGCTCCGCTCCGCCCGCCGCCGCTACCCTGAAGGCCCCCTTCCTCCCGGCTGGTATGCCGAAGATGTGGACGGGGACGGGAAGATCCTCTGGATGCGCTGGGAGGATCCTTTGGGGGAATGGACCATCGACCCGGAGGATGCCCGCCTGATGCGGCGGCGGCGCCCGGGCCAAGGGGGACCTTTCTACCGCTTCATGGCGGAAGGGGTCTACCGGGATGAGGAGGGGAAGATGGCCGCCTCCTTTCCCGACCTGAAACCGGCGCCGTCCCCTTATGGCCTGGATTTTAACCGCAATTACCCTGCCTTCTGGCAGCCGGAAGCCCAGCAGCCGGGGGCGGGGGAGTATCCCCTTTCGGAGCCGGAAACCCGGGCGGTGGCGAAATTCATCGTCCGCCATACCAACATCGGGGCCTACATCTCCCTCCACACCACCGGAGGGGTCCTCTTGCGCCCCCCTTCCGCCGGCGGCGACGATCAGCTCCTTCCCCAGGACCGCCGCCTCTTCCAGACCCTCACCCCTTATCTCCAAGAGCAGGGGGGCTACCCGGTCCTCTCCACCTACGAGGCGTTTGCCGTGGGGGATGGCCGACCCCTGGTGAAGGGAGCCGACGACTGGGCCTACGAGCACCGGGGAATCCTGGCCTTCACCCTGGAGCTCTGGGACCTGGACGGCCGGGCCGGGGCGAGGGGCTACAGCCGGGGCGGGGTGAAGGCCCTTTTGGCCTTGAGCCAGGAGGAGCGGGAAGAGGACGAAACGAAACGTCTGCGGTGGAACGATGAGGTTCTGGGGGGAAGGGGTTTCCACCCTTGGCGCCCCTTCGATCATCCCCAGCTGGGGAAGGTGGAGCTCGGGGGCTGGGAGCGAAAGTTCACCCTCCAGAATCCACCCCTGGATCCCCCTCACCTTTTGGAGCATGAGGGGCGGGTGGCGAGAAAGCTGGCTCAGGGGCTTTTGCCCCTTCTCCCCCGCCTGGCCATACCAAAGGCCCTCTTGAAGCCCCTGGGAGAAGGGGAGAACCTCCTTGAGCTCCAGGTGACGGTGGCCAACGAAGGCTACCTGGGGACGGCCATCACGGCCCAGACGCAAAAGGCCCTGAAGCTTCCCGGGGTGCAGGTGGAAGTGGCCCTTCCGCAAGGGTGGAAGAGCCTTTCGGGACCCCTGCGAAGGGATGTGGGCCAGCTTTCGGGGTGGGGCGATGGCGGGAGCCCTTCCCAAAACGCTGTGCACCTGCGCTGGGTTCTCCACGGGACGAAAGGGGCAGGCCCCTTGCGGGTGACGGCCTTCCATCCCCGGGGGGGCCGGGAGGAAGTCCAGGTGGAGGAGGAAGAAGGGTGAGGGAGATGGAATCTTTGCGGCGGCTTCTGGGGCGCCTGGAGCACCAAGGGGCCCTGCGCACCCCCGCCATGGAGGAGGCCCTTTGGCGCTATCCCCGCCAGCTTTTCTTGCCGCCTGCCCTGGCGGGGGATGCCTACCGGGACCGGCCCCTTCTCCTTCGCGACGAGGCGGGAGAGGCCTATGCCACGGCCCTGGCTCCTTCCGAGTCGGTGCGAGCCCTGGAGGTCCTGGAGGTGGAGCGGGGGGAAGAAGCCCTTTTGGTGGGGGCGGGGAGCGGCTGGGAAGCGGCCCTCCTGGCCCACCTGGTGGGAAAGAGGGGCAGAGTGGCGGTGCTGGATCCCACCCCGGCAGGGAAACGGGCCCAGGTCCGCTGGAAGGCCCTGAAGGTGCCCGTGACCCTTTTGCGCCGCTGGCCCCGGCGGCCGGTGAAAAAAGCCTGGGTGCAGGTGCCCCTTTGGGCCTTCCCCTGGCAGCAAAAAGCCTGGGCAGAAAGGGCCCGCCTTTTGATGCCCCTCCACTTCTTCTCGCCCCTCCAAGGGGTCTATGCCCTCTGGGAACGAGGGCCCCGCAGCTGGGTCACCCGGGG
>JASBVX010000181.1 GCA_029960865.1 Bacillota bacterium
TTGGGCCACGCCTGCCATGGCATGCTGGCCAGCCAGCATCAGTCCATCCTCCAGACCCGGAGCGGGCTTTTCTTCGTGGAAGCTCCCTCCACGGGCCATGAGGTGTTCCTGGGGAATTATCTCCTCTCCCGGGAGAAAGACCCCCGCCGCCGCATCCACATCATTCAGGCCTTTATGGGGACCTTCATCCATAACATGGTGACCCATCTCCTCCAGGGTCACCTGGAACGGCGCCTCTATCGCTTGGCGGAAAAGGGGAGGCCCATCACCCTGTCGATCATCCGGCAGGAACAGCGGGCGGTCTACGAAGGGTTCTTCGGCGATGCCGTAACCGTCGATGAGGTGGATGAACTGGCCTGGATGACGGTGCCCCACTACTACACCGGCCTCTACCCCTACACGTACGCGGCAGGCCTTTCCTGCGGGGTGGCGGTGGCCCAGCGGGTGCTGCAGGAAGGTGCTCCGGTGGCTGAAGACTGGCTCACGGCCCTGAAGATGGGTGGAACCGCGTTCCCCTTGGATCTCATGGCTCGAGCCGGGGTGGATTTGCGGGATCCCGAGACCTTGAGGCAAGGAGCAAGGGAATTCGGGAAACTGGTGACAGAGCTGGAGGAACTGTCGGCTTCCTTGGATTGAAAAAAACGAGATGGCTCGGAGGGTCGCCTTCGTTTCGATAGCGGGTGGTGGGTGCTGCCCACAGGGCAGGGGTGGGGGAACCGCCTCCCCACCCCACCGGGCCTTGAGCCCGGTGCCTTTTGTTACTCCCCCGCCGATCCCAGCGGTTCTGCCTTCGATTCCTGAGGGGCTCCTTCCCGGTAGTATTCCTCTTGCCGGAGGGGGATCTCCTTGAGGAAGAGGGAAGCCAGGAAGGCTGCCACGGCAAAAGCCACAGCCATCCAGAAGAGGGGCGTCATGGCTGCCGCCAGGGAGTCCCGCACCGCCTGGATGAACTGATCGTAAAGGGCCATCCCCTGGGGGCCGAAGGCCTGGAATTTCATCTTGATGGCTTCCTGGCCAAAGGTGCTCACCAACCCTTGGGGATCGGCCAGCATCTGCTGCTGGTCTTCGGGAAGGCTCTGCATCACCTGCACCAGAGGTGCCGGGAGCCTCTGGGCCAGTTGGCTGGCGAAGCCTGAAGCCACCACGCTTCCCAGAATGGGAGCGGCAATGGCCCCACCGATGTTGTTGGCCGTCTGCTGGGTGGCATTGACGGTGCCCATCATCCTGTAGGGGAAGGCGTTTTGCACCACGGTGGCCATCACGGGCATGATGAGCCCGATGCCCACACCCATGACGATCATATCCCGGACCACGGTTTCCCAGCTCGAGGACGCGTCCAAGCCGGTGAGGAGGTAAGCTCCCGCCGCCGTGAGAAGGCCTCCCAGCAGCGTCACCCTCTTGTAACGGCCCGTCCTGGTCATGATCTGGCCTGATATGACCGAGCCCACGATGAAGGAAAGCATCATGGGTGTCATGACGTAACCGGAGCTGGCCGCCTTCATGCCCAGAGCCCCCTGGACGAAGAGCGGCAGGAACATCATGGAACCGAACATGGCCATGGAGATGAAAAGCCCGATGACCATGGTGGAGCTGAAGACAGGGTTGCGGAAAATCTCCATGTTGATGATGGGCTCAGGGGAACGTCGCTCCACCAGGACAAAGAGGGTCAGGAGGAGGAAGGAGAGGGTAAAGAGCCCCAGGATTTCGAGGGAGAGCCAAGGATAGGTGCTTCCCGCCCAGGTGAACCCCAAGAGCATCGGCAGAAGCCCCGTCACCAAAAGGATGCTCCCCACCCAGTCCAGGTGGTAAGTGTGACCGGTGTGAACCCGCGGCAGGGCATAGATGATCAGGGCCAGGGCCACCAAGGCCACCGGCATGTTGACGTAGAAGACCCAGCGCCATCCCCAGTGATCCGTAATCCAGCCACCTACTCCAGGCCCGATGAGGGTGGCGATCCCGTAGATCCCCATGAGGGCCCCCATCCAGCGACCTCTTTCCCTGGGGTTGAAGATGTCACCGACGGTCGCCCGGGGCATGCTCATCATGGCCCCACCCCCGATCCCTTGCACCGCCCGCGCAAAGATCAGCATGGGCATAGATTGGGCCAGGCCGCTCAAGGCGGAACCTATGAGGAAGACCACCAGCCCGAAGATGTAGAAGGGCTTGCGCCCATAAACATCCGAAAGCTTCCCGTAGATAGGCATGGTGGCGGTGACGGCCAGGGTAAAGGCCGTAAACACCCAGGCGTAGAGGTTGAATCCCTGCAGATCGCTGATGACGGTGGGCATGGCCGTGGTGACCGTCGTCTGGTTCAGGGCGGAGAAGAACATGGAGATCATGACGGCCCCCAGAGCCCACCAGCGCCTTTCGCCGGTGATCTGGTTGGTCGTTTGCCAGTTGCGCACGACAGGTCCCTCTTTTCTGATTGTTTCGAGACTCAAACAATTTTCTATTATACGGAAAGGTCGGGGGTTCCGCCACCCGCAGTTCCCTCTAGAAGAATTTAGATGCCGTCGCGTGCAGCGCTCAGGGCCTCGAGAAGGAGGGCCACCCCCACCAGCTGAGTCCGCTCGGTGGGATCGAAGTAGGGGTTCACCTCCACCAGGTCTATGCCCACGATGGGGTTCCGGCGGCCCAGGGCCCGCAAAAGGGCTTTGGCTTGGGTGTAGGTGAGGCCCTCAGGCTCGGGGCTCCCCGTCCCCGGGGCGAGGGAAGGGTCCAGGCCGTCGATGTCCAGGGTCACATAGACGGGGAGACCCGGGGGTACCAGGGCGATGAGGTGCTCCAGCTCCCCCTGCCGCTCCTGGCGGTGGATCTCCTTGGCCAAAACCGGCTGGAAACCCCGGGCCACGGCCTGGCGGTAATCGTCTTCCGATGTCCTCCAGCCCCGGACCCCGAAATTCACACCGCCTTTGACCCCTTCCAGCTCCGAGATCCGGCGGATAGGGCTGGAGTTGGCCAGGCGCACCCCCAAAAGCTGGTCGCGAAAATCCAGATGGGCATCCAGCTGCACTATGAAAAGCTCGGGAAGGGTACCCGCGGAAAGAAGGCCCCGCACCGCCGGGAAGGTGATGGAGTGATCTCCGCCGAGGATGAGGGGGAGGGCCCCTCGGGCCACGATCCCCCTCACGGTCTCCGCGATCCGGGAAAAGGTCTCTTCCACATCCAGGTAGAGGATGTCCACGTCCCCCAGGTCAAGGACCTGAACATGGGCCAGACGATAGCGTTCCTCTTCCACGTCGAAAAAGC
>JASBVX010000001.1 GCA_029960865.1 Bacillota bacterium
TGGTCTACGCCAAGGTGGACGGAGAAAAGTTCACCGCCTTCATCGTGGAGCGGGATGGGAAGGGCCTTTCCGTCAGCGAAGAAGTGAATAAGATGGGGATCAAAGGGTCCTCCACCCGCATGGTCTTCCTGGACGATGTCCCGGTCCCTGTGGAAAACGTTCTCGGGGAAGTGGGCAGGGGGGCCAAGATCGCCTTCACCATCCTGGACATCGGGCGGCTAAAGCTGGGGGTGGGTTCCCTGGGTTCCCAGCGGGAAGTCCAGAAGATCGCCGCTTCCTACGCCAAAGGGAGGGAACAGTTCGGCCAACCCATCGCCAGCTTCCCTTTGATCCAGGAAAAGCTGGCCTTCATGGCGGCGGAAGCCTACGCTTTGGAGAGCGCTTCCTACCGCACCACCGGCCTTCTGGATCAGCGGCTCCAAGGACTGGATGCCGGGAAGGCTACCGGCATCGTCGCGGAGTTTGCCCTGGAATGCTCTGCCCTCAAAGTGTATGGTTCGGAAGTCCTGGGCCGCACTGTGGATGAAGCCGTCCAAATCCACGGGGGCTATGGGTACATGCAGGAATTCGCGGTGGAGCGGGCGTACCGGGATGCCCGCATCAACCGGATCTTCGAAGGAACCAACGAGATCAACCGCCTTTTGATCGTGGAAACCCTGGTGCGGCAGGCCATGGCGGGCTTGCCGGTCCTGCAGGCCGCCACTGATGCTCTCAAGGGAGCGGCCGCGGCTTTGGAAGCGGTGAAGTCAGGGAAGGGGAGCACCTGGTTTCCTCAGGGAAAGGGGGAGGGTCCCGCCCACGAGCTTCTCTCCCTCACCCGGGCCGCCAGGGTGCTGGGACTGGCTCTGGCGGGGCAGGCCATCCAGAAGGTGGGACAGGATCTCAACAAAGAGCAGGAGCTGGTGGGGCGGCTGGCCGACCTTATCCTCTACCTCTTCGCCGCCGAAAGCGCGTTCCTGCGGGTGGCCAAGGGCCACGAGGAAGGCCTTTTGCCTGCCCAGGTCTTCGCCCACGAAGCCGGCTGGAGGATGGCCCGGGCGGCCCAGGAAGCGGTGGACATCCTGGGGCTGGAGGCAGGGTGGCAGGAACTGGCCTTGAGCCTGGCCGACGGGCCCGTCAAGGGTCTCAAGGGACTGCGCCGTTCCCTGGCGGACAAGGTCCTCAGCGCTGCGCCGTGAGGCGCCGGTAAAGAGCTTCGTAGAGGGGAATCACCTTGGACACGTGGAAATGGTCCCGGGCCCGCTGGGCGGCGGCCCGGGACATTTCCTGGTGGAGGGCAGGGTTTTTCAGGATGGCGAGAGCTCCCCGGGCCATGCCTTCCACATCTCCCACGGGGAAGAGAAAGCCGCTCCGGCCCTCTTCCACCACTTCCGGGATACCCCCCACCCGGCTTCCCACCACAGGAACACCGCAAGCCATGGCTTCCAGGGCGGAAAGGCCGAAGCTTTCCTCTTCGGAGGGAAGGAGAAAGAGATCGGCGACGCTCATGTAGGGAGACACATCCGATTGGACGCCGAGAAAGGCGACCCGCTCCACCACCCCCTGGGTGACCGCTTCCTGATAAGCGGCAGGGGCCTCGGGCCCTTCTCCCACCAGCAGGAGGCGGGCCGGCAGCTCCCTTGCCACCAAGGCAAAGATCTTGATCACGTCCCGGACCCTTTTGATGGGGCGAAAGTTGGAGGCATGCAGCAACAGGGCCTCACCGGGGCGGGCCCACTGATTCCTCACGTGGAGCTCGGCCGGGGTGCACTGCCGTTCAATGTCGATGAAGTTGGGGATGACGTCGATGGGGCCCCGCAGCGCCAGGACCTCCCGGGCAGCCTCTGCCAAGGCTGCGGAGACGGTGGTGACCGCCTGAGCCCTTTCCAGGGCAAAGCGCAGCACCATGCCCAGGGCCGGATCCCTGCCCAGGATGCGCACGTCCGATCCGTGGAGGGTGACCACGAGGGGAGGGCCCTTGGGCCCCAGGATTTCCTTTGCCAGGTAGGCGGAGGGAGCGTGGGGCACCCCATAATGGACATGGATGATGTGGCAGGGTTCCTCGGAAAGCGCTCCCACCAGAGTGCCTGCCAGGGCCATCTCATAAGGGCGGGCCAAAAGGACCGGGTAGTCGGGAACCTCGATGGGGTGGTAGCTCAAGCCCCGGAGGCCGGTCCGCAGTCGCAGGGGCACGTCGTGGCTGAACATATGGACCCGGTGACCCCTTTCCACCAGGGCATGGGCCAGCTCGGCTGCCACCACCCCGCTTCCTCCAGGGGTGGGGTAACCTACCATGGCGATGCGCAGGGGCTGATCAACCGGCGCTTTCACGGATGGCTCCCCCTCCCCCTGTTTGGGTCTGCACCCATGTGATGCCGAAGATCACGAGAAGACCGCCCAGGGCTTGGAGAGGGGTGAACCGTTCTCCCAGCCAGAGGGCACCCCAGAGGGCGGCGAGGGGAGTTTCCAAGGAAAGGAGGAGGGCGGTGTTGGCAGCTCCCAGCACTTGCAGGCTCTTGTTGACCCCCAAGATGGCGGCCACCGAAGGGAAAAGGGCGAGGCCTGCCAGGAAGGGCCAGCTCCCCCCGGCCGCCCAAAGGGGCTTTCCGGAGAAGACGGCCAGAAGAAGGGACGCGGCGGCGGCGGAGCCCAGAAGGGGCGTCAGGGCACGGTAGGCGGAGACTCTCCCCATGACCGGTTGCTGCAGCAGAAGGGTTAAGGCGTTGGTGACGGCGGCTCCCAGGGCAAAGAGGATGCCCTCCAGGGAGCCTTGCAGGCTGGTTCCTGTCAGGAGGGCAAGGCCGGCAAAGGCCAAAAGAAGCGCAACGCCATGGCGGGGGGTCAAGCGCTCCCGTCCCAAAAGGTGGCTTCCCAGCGCCACCAGGCCCGGGTACAGGAAGAGGAGAAGAATCGCCAGGGATGTGGCGATGCGCTGAAAGGCGGCAAAGAGAAGAAAGGCGGTGACGGCGTAGCCCACCCCGGAGGCCAGGAGGACCCCCAGGTCCCGGCTCGGGAGTTTCTTCTCTCGGGGAGGGAAAAGAAGCTGCGCCGCCCCCACCGCCAGGAAAGCCAGGAGAAAGCGAAGCCAGAGGACCGTCAAGGCATCCGTCCCGGTGGCCAGGGCGCCCCGGGCCAGGATGCCTTCGAGGGAAAAGGCGGTGGCCGCCATCACTGCCCACATGCGCTTCAAGCTTCGATCCTTTCCGCCGGCCACGATCCAGAATACCATGGGATCTGGAGGCAGGGACGATGCCCTGTGTCTGGGCGGCTTACCTGGCTGCGGGAGAAAGCCGGCGCTTCGGCGGGCCCAAGCTGGAGGCTCCCCTTCTGGGGGTGCCCCTCTGGCGCTGGTCCCTGGCGCCCCTCAAGGCCCTCCAGGAGCGTTACCCCCTCCGCCTCCTGGCTGTGGTGGGGGAGGAGACGCGGCATCTTCCCCTGGAGGTGGATGAAGTCCTCTGGAACCGGGAAAGGGCGGAAGGCATGGCCTCCTCCCTGCGCCAAGCAGCCCAGGCTGCGGCAGAGGGCGGCGCCGGGAGCCTCCTGGTGGTGTTGGGCGACATGCCTCTTTTACAGGTAAATACCCTGGAAACGATCCTCCGCCGCCGGCAGCCGGGTAGCATCGTCTTGGCCCAGGCCTCCTTCGGCCCGACGCCACCCGCCCTTTTCGATGCCGCCTTCTTCCCCCGCTTTGCGGAACTTTCCGGGGACGAAGGGGCCCGATCCCTTTGGCGACAGGCCCCGGACGCCATCTCCCTGGTGGCGGTGGCCGACGAGGAGCTTCTGGACGTGGATACGCCTGAGGATCTTTTGCAGGCGGAGGTTATCCTCGGGCGGCGGGCAAGGACTGGATCTCTCGGGCCAGCTGCAGATCTTTTTCCGTGATGGCCCCCGCATCGTGGGTTGAGAGGCGCAGGGTCACCACCTTATACTGGATCAGGATGTCGGGATGATGCTTTTGTTTTTCCGCCAGTTCCGCGACCCGGCCCACGAATTCCATGGCGTCCAGAAAGGACGGAAAGTGAAAAGTCTTGGCCAACGTTCCTTCCCGGATCTCCCATCCGGGAAGATCCTTCAGATGTTCGGGCGAAACCGCCATGGCATTGCCTCCTTGCGGGATCCTCTTCCCCTCATTGTGCGGCAAGAGGTTTGCCAATGAAAGGGAGCACCCGCTTTCGCGCCGTCCTTTTTGATCTCAGTTACACCCTTCTGGAACCCCAGCCGGGCTGGCCCCGCCAGCGCTGGGAGCTTTACCCCGATGTGATTCCCGTCTTGCAGCGCCTCAAACAGCAGGATTACCTCCTGGGGGTAGTGTCCAATTGGGGCCGCAGCGGGCGCCAGGAGCTGAAGCGCCTCGGGCTTCTCCCTCTTTTGGATGCCGTCCTCTTGTCGGGGGAGGTGAGCGTACAAAAGCCCGATCCCGCCATCTTCGCCCTGGCCCTGGCGGAGCTGGGGACGGAGCCGGAAGAAACCCTGATGGTGGGCGACCACTACGAACATGACATCTACGGGGCGGCAGGGGCCGGCATCATGGGCCTGCTCCTGGATAGGGCGGGGACGGTCGATCTTTGCCGCTATCCCTGCCCGCGGGTCCGCAGTCTCCAGGGTGTGGCCTTGGCCCTGGAAAAGGCTCCCCAGTGGGTTCCCCCCGGCCAGGCGGTGACCCGGAAAGGGGTACAGCCGCCCCGGCCCGCTGCCAGCGTGGCGGTGGTGCGGGATGGACCGCAAGGGCTGGAGGTGCTGATGGGCATCCGGGCAGTGCCCGGCTCCATGATGGGATTTGCCATCTTTCCCGGGGGTACGGTGGATCCTGCCGACCGGCAAGGCGGTGGCGAAGAGGAAGCCTTTTTGCGGGCGGCGGTGCGGGAGTGCCGGGAAGAGACGGGGATCCTCCTCCAAGACGAGATCTACCCCATGGGAGATCTGCTGGCCCCGGCCCATCTGGTTCCCCGCTATTGGACCCGCTTTTTCATCGCACCCCTTCCGGGAGGCGTTTCTCCTCGCCCTTACGAAGCGGAATTCAAGGAACTTCTCTGGGTCCGTCCCCGGGCCTACCTGGAGGAGCAAGAGGCGCACCTCCTTCTCCCCACCCGGGCCGTGTTGCGGCGCCTCGCCTCTTTTGCCACCGCCGGGGAAGCCCTGGCAGCTGCCAAAAAGGATGGCTCCTCTTGGCTTTGCCCGGGGAGCCCTTTCCCCACTTTTCCTTAAAGGTCGAAAGTTGCGGTATTCTCCTCTGACGTCCCGACATCCATCGCCCCTTCCCCGGGCGCACCATAGCCCAAGAGCCACGGGAAAGGAGCGATGGCATGAGGGCCCGCTGGGAGGTGGCCAAGCTCCCCAGCCTGTTCTTCCTCCTGGGTCTAGGCCTGGGCCGGGCCTCCCTCTTTGGAAGCCTGAGCCCCTTTGGCGCCGCGTGGGTCCTGGCCACCTACTGGAAAGAAGGGTGGTCCCTGGCCCTTTGGGCTCTGGGAGGGGCGACGGCGGGGGCGTTCAGCCATGGGGGCTGGCTGGGAGGAGCGGAAACCCTTTTCCTCTCCCTGGCCGCCATCCTCTACGGGGAGGCCCGGGGAAAACCTTCCTGGCAAGGGGCTCCCTGGTTCCTGGCCCTTCTGGTCACCGCCACCCTGGTGGGCCTCCCTTTCGCTTTCTGGGACCATTTCCCCGGACCCTGGGCGCAGGCAACGGCGCAAGCCCTTTTGATCCCGCTGCTGGCCTTTCTCTGGTATCCGGCCCTGGCGGCTTACCCCGGGAGGCCTCCTGAAGAAGAACGCCTGGCGGTGACGGTGGCCCTGGTGGTGGGCGCCATGGTCCTGGTGGGAGGGCTGGGGAGAAGCGATGCCTTGGGCTTCCAGCCCGGAGAAGCTGCATCGGTGGTAATGGCCCTTCTGGCGTCTTCCCTGGCGGGGCCCCTCTGGGGCGCCAGCACCGGCCTCCTTTTGGGCATGGGAAGCTACCTCTTCGGGGAGGGGAACGGCCTTTTGGCAGGGTCTTGGGCTTTAGGCGGGCTGGTGGCCGGCCTCTTCATACCCTGGGGAAGGATTCCCGCGGCCCTGGGATTCTTTTTAGGGGTTCTGGTGCCTTTGCTGGCCGCCCCCTCCTTCTGGATCCCAGGAGGAGGCCCTTTCCTCTCCCTCCTGGTGGGCCTTGGGCTCTTTCTCATCCTCCCTCCCAGCTTCCTGGACATCCGTTGGTGGAAGCGGAAGCCCTGGCCCTGGAAACGGTCGGCGGGTACCACGGTGGCGCTGCGGGTGCTGCCCGGGGGGCGAAACCCCGCGGCGGGTGCTGGCCAAGAAGATCCATCCCTAGACTATGCCTCCCTCTTCCGGGAGCTGGCGGCCACCTTTGCCACGGCGCCCTCCCCCACCCTGGCCCCCAGGGTGGAGGCGGAGGCTCATCAGATCGAAAATATGGTCCGCCACATCCGGGGAGAAGTGTGCCGCCACTGTCCCAGCCACGGCGCCTGCTGGCGTTCCCAGGGGGTCCAGACGGCCCACCTGGTGCAGGAATTGATCCTCCAGACCCAGCGCCAGGGCCATCTCAGCCGCAGCCATCTCAAAGGCTTCTGGGTGACGACCTGCCTGCGGCCCGGGGAAATGGTGGTGGCGGTCAACATGGCGGTAGAGCTGCAAAAGATGCAGCGACGGCTCCAGGGTGAACTCAGCTTCGTCCGTTCCTTGATGGCCAGCCACTGGCAAAGCCTGGCCCGGGCGCTGGCCGAGATGGAAAAACCCAAAGCTCCCCGCCCTACGGACCAGCTCCTCCACTACCAGGTGGGGGTGGCCCGCAGGGCCAGGCCGGGCCGCTGGGTGTCGGGAGATTCCTATCTGGTGAAGGAAGTGGGCCCTCACCTCCTGGTGGCGTTGAGCGACGGCATGGGGGTGGGGGAAGGGGCTTCCCGCCAATCCCAAAAAGCGGTCCGCCTTCTGGAAAAGCTCTTGGATGCCGGTGTGGAATGCGAAACGGCCGTCCAGTTCCTCAATACCTTCCTCCTCCTTTCCAGCCCTGACGAATCCTTTACCACGTTGGACCTTCTCCTCCTGGACCGGCGCCACGGCCAGGCTCGCTGGATGAAAGTAGGGGCGGCCCCCGGCTATTGGGTGCGGCGAGGCCAGCCGGTGGCCGTTTTCGGCCCTCCTGCCCCACCCCTGGGTATCCTGGAGGACATTCCCGTGGAAATGCGGGAGTTGCACCTGCAACCCGGCGATTGGGTGGTGTTGGTGAGCGACGGTATCTACGAGCTGGGAGGGGACGAAGGAACCGAAGATTGGGTGGCCGGTTTTCTCGCCACCGGCCAAGGCCGGCCTCCCGCCCACCTGGCGGAGGGTCTGGTGGAGGCGGCGGCTCGGCGCCCGTCCCCCGGAAGCGAGGACGATCTGACGGCCCTGGTGGTGCGGTTGATGCCGCGGCGCCTTTGGGCCCAGGCTTGATGGGGTCCCTTCCCTCGGGGAGACTGGGGGAAAGGGGGAAGGGATGGAGAAACCTGAGGCCCTTTTGCACCTGGCGGCCCGGAAAGGCCATCTGCCCCGGAGGGCCCGGATCGGGGTGGCCCTTTCGGGAGGCCGGGATTCGGTAGCCCTGGCCTATGCCGCCCTCCGCCTGGCTCCTAGCTGGGGCTGGGACATCCTTCTCTTTCACTACGATCACCGCCTGCGCCCTGAGAGCTCGGAGGACGCCGCCTTCGTAAAGGAGCTGGCCCTGAGATGGCGCCTCCCGCTGGTGGTGGGACGAGCCCCCCGCCGCAAGGGGAGGCCATGGAACGAAGCCCGGGCCCGTGCCCGCCGCTACTTCTTCCTCCGCCGCCAGGCGAGGCGCCACGGAGTGGAGGCGCTTCTTTTGGCTCACCACGGAGGGGATCAGGTGGAAACCCTTCTCCTGCGTCTTTTCAGGGGAAGCGGCCCTGATGGAATGGCTGCCATGGCGCCCCGGCGGGGCCGCTGGGTGCGGCCGTGGCTGACCCTCCTGCCCCAGGAACTGGAAGACTACGCGTGGCGCCACGGGCTTCCCTACCGGGAAGATGCCACCAATCGGGACCCTCGTTTTGCCCGCAACCTGGTGCGGCAAAGGATCCTTCCCCTTCTCCCCGCCCTTCACCCCTCCGCTTGGGAAAGCGCCCTGGGCGCCGCCCGCAGGCTGCGGCGGGAGAGGGCCTTCTGGTACAGGGAAAGCCGGGCGGCCCTTGCGGGGGCGCAGGCCCGAGGGGGGTGGAAGGCGGCGGAGATGGCCGCCTGGCCTTGGCCCCTTTTTGTCCGGGCCGCACAGCTGATCTATGCACACCTGCGCAAGAAGGAAAGCGTGGCCCGGGGAAGGCTGCTCCTCCTGCGCCCCCGCCTGGAGGAAAGGCACCTGCGCGCGTGGCGCCTCATGGTGAAGAGGGGAAAACCCCGGGGATGGAGAGGCCCTCGGGGCGTGGGGGTGGTGGTGCGAAAAGGTATCTTTCGGGGTTGGATTCCCCGGCCAGCGCCTTTGGTACCTCCGCCCCGGACGGTGCCGGTGCCGGGAGAGGTGGCTTGGCCCGGGGGAAGGCTCCGCGTGCGGCGGGTGGGACGGGATGAGCTGAAGTCGCTCTGGGAGGGCCCTTTCACTTCTCTGGAGGACCGGCACCTTTGCTGGCTGGATGCTCGTAAAGTGGGTGCGGATAGCCGGCTCCTCCTGCGGGCCCCGCAGCCGGGGGACACCATCCACCCCCTGGGTTCCCCCCAGCGCCGCCGGGTGGTGAGCCTGTTGCGGCGGGAGGGCATCGCCGCCCACGAGCGGGCCAGGTGGCCCCTTCTGGAGGTGGACGGGAAGATCCTCTGGGTGGTGGGCCTCAGGGCGGCGGAGGTGGCCCGCATCACTCCGGAGACGGAAGAGGCCCTGGAATTTCGCTGGGTGCCCGCGGAAAGGGACGACCTTTCCGGTATGGTACACTGATCTGAGACAAAAAAGGAGTGCGCCCTTGAGGCGCCAAAGGAGGAAACTGTTTGAACCGTGCGCGCCTTCGCACGGCGCTGGTGTACCTGATCCTGGTCGGTCTGGTGATCTTCCTTGGAACCTTTCTGGGAAGTCACCCGGCCAAGATAGAAACCTACCCCTACAACGTTTTCATGGAAAAAGTGGACCAGGGGCAGGTGGATTCGGTCCAGGTGGGTCCCAACGGCATCCAGATCTCAGGAAAGCTTAAAGACGGAACCCTTTTCCAGACGACGGTGCCCAGCGGGGCTCAGTCCAGCACCGTGGAGACCTTGTTGGCCAAGAACGTCACCATCGTGGCGGAGAAACCCGCCGAAACGCCCTGGTATTTCACCCTTTTGGGGACCCTCTTGCCTGCCCTCTTGGTGATCGGGGCCTTCATGTACATCATGCAGCAGAATCAGGCGGGAGGTGGCCGGGTCATGCAGTTCGGACGTTCCAGGGCACGCCTCCACGAGCCTTCGGAGAAAGGGCGGGTCACCTTCGACGATGTGGCCGGCCTGGATGAGGCCAAGGAAGAGCTGGCGGAGATCGTGGATTACCTCAAACATCCCAAACGGTACAGCCAGCTGGGAGCTCGCATTCCCAAGGGTGTCCTTCTCTATGGCCCTCCCGGCACGGGCAAGACCCTCCTGGGAAGGGCCGTCGCGGGAGAAGCAGGGGTGCCCTTTTTCTCCATCAGCGGGTCCGATTTCGTGGAGATGTTCGTAGGGGTGGGGGCATCCCGGGTCAGGGATCTTTTCGACAACGCCAAAAAGAATGCGCCTTGCATCGTTTTCATCGATGAGATCGATGCGGTGGGCCGGCAGCGGGGCGCGGGGTATGGCGGGGGCCATGACGAGCGGGAACAGACCTTGAACCAGCTGCTGGTGGAGATGGACGGGTTTGCCCCCAACGAGGGGATCATCGTCATGGCGGCCACCAACCGCCCCGACGTCTTGGATCCGGCTCTGCTGCGCCCTGGCCGTTTCGATCGCCAGATCGTGGTGGATCGCCCCGATGTGAAGGGGCGGGAGGCCATCTTGAAAGTCCATATGCGCAACAAGCCGGTGGCCGCCGATGTGGATCCTGTGGTCCTGGCCCGGCGGACGCCGGGATTCACCGGGGCCGACCTGGAGAACATGGTGAACGAAGCGGCCCTCCTGGCAGCCCGCCGGCAGGAGAGATCCATCTCCATGGAAGTGATGGAAGAGGCCATCGACCGGATCGTCGCCGGGGGGCCGGCCCGAAAGAGCCGCGTTATTTCCGAGAAGGAGAAGGAGATCGTGGCCTACCACGAGGCGGGCCACGCCCTGGTGGGGAAGCTGCTTCCCGATATGGACCCTATCCACAAGGTGACCATCATCCCCCGGGGGCCGGCCCTGGGCGTGACGATGCAGCTCCCCATCGAGGATCGCTACCTCATCACCCGGCAGGAGGTCCTCAACCAGGTGACCTATGCCCTGGGTGGCCGGGCGGCGGAGGAGCTGGTTTTCGGGGAAGTCACCAGCGGAGCCAGCAACGATATGGAGCGGGCTACCCAGCTGGTGCGGCGGATGATTACCGAATGGGGCATGAGCGAGAAACTGGGCCCCATCACGTACGGCAACCGCCTCGATACGCCCTTCCTGGGAAGGGATATTGCCCGGGACCGGAGCTATTCCGAGGAAGTGGCGGCCGCCATCGACGAAGAGATCGCCGAGACGATCCACAAGTGCTACGACAAGGCGAAGGAGATCCTGAAGGAACATCGGCCGCAGCTGGAGGCCTTGGCCAAGCGGCTTCTGGAAAAGGAGACGGTGGAAGGCCCCGAACTGGATGAGATCCTGAAGGAGAAGGTGCAGGCCAGTTGAGGGGAACATTCTTTCCCCTTCCCGGCCGGCTAGCCCTGCGCTTCTCCATCCATTACCTTTTGCCCCTGGAGGAGGTCCCGCCGCAGGGCCTTTTACTCTGGCCCCGCATGATGATGCGGGGCTGTTCTTCTTTTCCAAGCCGGCGACACGTCCAGGGGCGGCTGGACGAGCTGGAGGGGGCGTCCCTTTGGCCTGCCATCCGCTGGTGGCGCCATCTGGCGGCTGTGGGTCTGGAAGGGGAAGGAGTGCCCGGCTTCGGCGGGGATCGGTTCCTTCACCTCTTGCGGTGCATGCTGGAGGAGCCCCTCTTCCAGCCTGGATCTTTGGAAGAGGAGAAACGTCATGTCCTGCGGGATTTGGCGGGGCTCCGGGACGATAAGGAGGCTTACCTCTGGTACCGGGTGCGGGAAAAGATGGCCCGGGGAGAGCCCTGGGGCCTTCCCTTGGAGGAGGCCTCCCGCCTGGTGCAGGCAACGAGCCGCGCTGATCTGGAGGATTTTCACGGCCGTTTGCTGCGAGAAGGGCGGCTTTTCGTGGTGGTGGCAGGGGAAGGGGCGGAGCCCTTCTTTGCCTCCCTTTCTGGGGCGTTGCCCCGGGGAAAGGATGCCCCTTTGCCTGTCCTGGACCCTTTGCCCCTGGATGTGGAACCGCAGGAACTGACGGAAGAAGGGGACGGGGAGGAGGGGAGGGTCGTCATGGTTTACCGCAGCGGGGCTTCCTGGGGTAGCCGGGAAGGGTACCTCCTGAAGCTCCTCCATCACCTCCTGGGATCTTCCCCGTCCTCGAGGCTTTTCCAGGCGGTGCGGGAGGAAAAAGGGTGGTCCTACGCCGTGGGATCCCGCTTGGACGCTGCGCTGGGAACCCTTTCCCTGGAGGCGACGGTGGAAAAGGAGCGCCTCCTACAGGTAGAAGACATCATGGTGAAAGAGCTGGAAGCGTTGCTGAGAGGAAGGATCGCGGAGGAGGCCTGGGCCTCCGCCGTCAGCTTGCGACGGGATGAACTCCGCTATGAGAGGGAGGACCTTGCTGCCCTCCTGGAAGAGGCCTTGCTGGCCTTCGTCTCGGGGAACGCTTACCGGCCGCAAGAGGAAGAAGAAACCTTGGCGCAGGTCCGCCCCGAGGAGGTAGTCACCCTCGCTGCCCGGTTGCGGCTGGATACCCTCTACCGTCTCCTTCCCGGGAGGGCAAGGCCATGAACCCCGGCCACTGGGTGGATCTCCCTTGGGGTGAGCGGGTTTGGCTGGGGCGGGTAGAGGGAGGGCCCCTCCTTTGCCTTCTGCCCCGAAGGCGGGTGGGGACTGCATGGCAATGGACCGTCCCCCTTCCCGGACGGTTGGAAAAGGTGAGGGCGGGAGGGGAAGTCTTCCCGGTACCTCAGGGGACTCCCCATGTTCTGGAGCATCTTCTCTTTCAAAAAGCAGAGGGCGACTTCAGTCTGGAGCTGGCCCGGCTGGGCGTGGAAGCCAACGCCTTCACCACCGATGACTACACCGCCTTTTACGCAACAGGATCGGCGCCCGCCCGGGAGGTGCTGCCCCTTCTCTTTTCCCTAGTCCTGGAGGCTTCATTCACCGCAGACGACGTCGCCCTGGAGAAGCTCATCATCGCCCGGGAGCTGGCCCTGGACCGGGATGATCCCGATCATTGGCGAGAAAGGGCCTTGCGGGAGGCTCTCTTTGTCAGTCCCCATCTCAAGGGCGATCTTCTGGGGTCCAGGGAATCCCTGGACCAGGTTCATTTCTCCCTCTTGCAGCGCCTGCATCGCCTCTTCTACCCACCGTCCCGGGGCATCCTGGTGGGGGTAGGCCCGTTGGAACCGGAGAAAGTGAGCGAGGCGGCAGCTTCCTTGCTGACCTCCTTTTCCTGGCCCCAGGAAGAGGCAGAGATCATCCTCTCGCCCGAGCCCAAGATCCTCCCCGTCTCTGCGCTGGAAGGTTCCGGCGGGTCGGTTCACCCCTGGGCGGCTCTCGCCTGGAAGGGGGAGCCTCTGGACCTGGCGGCCGGCCTCCTGACGGCGGTGGCCTTAGAAGCCCTCCTGGGACGGAGCAGCCGCTGGCGGGAAGAAGCGGAGGCCGAGGGTGCGGTAGACCCGACCCTGGCCTATGGCTGGGGCGGAGGGCGGAGATATCCCTACCTGGTGGTGGAAGGAGAGACGGAGGATCCCCATCGCTGGTTTCAGGCGGTGGAAGAGGGTCTTGGGGGCCGGCTTTTTCAGGAAGAGGTCCGGCGGGCGGCGGAAAAGATCAGGGGGCGCCTCCTCCGCTCCTTCGACTCCCAGGAGGAGGCTGCGTCCCATCTGTCGGAATCCTTGTATTACGGGGACGATCCTGGAGCCTTTTGGGATCTTTTACAGGGAGCCGGGCCGGAAGAAGTGGCAGGCCTCTTTCACCGCGTTTTGGCCGGTCCTGGGGCGCGGGTCATCCAGTGGCCGCAGAGGAAGGGCGGGCAGCCATGACGGCAGTGCGGGTGGATGGTCTTCATCTCACCAAGGAAGCAGTGTGGCAGGTGGCGGTGGAGGGGGCACCGGCTTTTTTGGCTCCTGAGGCGGAAGAGCGGATGGCCCGGAGCCACCGGCTGCTCCAGGACCTCATGAGGGAAGACCGCCCCATCTATGGCATCAACACCGGCTTTGGAGCCCTGGCGCAAAAGGCCATCTCGCCGGAGAAGTGGGGAGAGCTGCAACGGAACCTGGTCCGGAGCCATGCGGCGGGGGTGGGATCCCCCCTTTCCAGGGAGGAAGTGCGGGCTTTTCTCCTGCTGCGGGCTCAGGCCTTGGCCCGGGGTTATTCCGGGGTGCGGCCCCGGCTGGCGGCCTTTCTCCTGGATATGCTCAACCGGGGCGTTCATCCGGTGGTGCCCTCCCGGGGATCCCTGGGGGCCAGCGGCGATCTGGCCCCTCTGGCCCATCTGGCCTTGGTGGTGCTGGGCGAAGGGGAGGCGGAATGGCGGGGGGAGATCTTGCCCGGCGGGGAAGCCCTTTCCCGGGCGGGTCTAGAGCCGCTGAACCTGGGTCCCAAGGAAGGGTTGGCCCTCATCAACGGCACCCAGGCCATGACGGCCCTGGGCATCTTGAGCCTGGTGCGCTCCCTGCACCTGGCCCGCCTCTCCGACCTGCTCCTGGCCCTTTCCCTGGAGGCCATGGGGGGGCGTGCGGAGCCGTTTCGGCCTGAGGTGCAAGAGGTGAGAGGCCACCGGGGGCAACGAGAGAGCGCCGCCCGGGTTCTGGCCTTCTTGGAGGGCAGCCGCCTTCTGGGGCAGGCGGGCCGAGTCCAGGACGCCTATGCCCTTCGCTGCGGAGCCGTTGTCCATGGAGCCAGCTGGCAAGCTCTATACCACGTGGAGGACGTCCTCACCACCGAGATGCAGGCGGCCACCGACAATCCTCTGGTGTTTCCAGAGCTGGGTGAGGTCATATCGGCCGGCAATTTCCATGGCCAGCCGCTGGCTTTGGCCCTGGACTACCTGGCCATGGCGGTGGCGGAACTGGGAAACATCTCGGAACGGCGCCTCTTCCGCCTCCTGGATCCCCATTTGTCGGGCCTGCCTCCCTTCTTGACCCCCAGGGAAGAAGGGCTGCACTCGGGCTTGATGATCCTCCAGTACACCGCCGCCTCCTTGGTGGCGGAAAATAAGATCCTCTGCACCCCCGCCAGCGTCGATTCCATCCCTTCCTCAGCCAATCAGGAGGACCACGTGAGCATGGGGATGACGGCGGCCCTCAAAGGGGCCCAGGTGGTGGAAAACACCGCCCGCATCCTGGCCATGGAGCTGGTGGCGGCGGTGCAGGCGCTGGCCTTCCATCCGGAAACCCTCTGGTCGCCGGTGGGCCGGGAGGTGCACCGGGAACTGCGGGAACGGATACCGCCCCTGGAGGAGGATCGTTCCCTGGGAGGGGAAGTGGAGGCGTTGGCTCGCGACATCCTGCAGCTGAAGTTTCCTCGGAAGGCCCTTCCCTGAGGGCCGGTCCCTTCATCTTTTCACCCCCCCGGGAATAGCGTCCTTTGGGGTGGCAGCGTGCGCAGGCTCTTCTTCCTTCTCATGCTCCTGGCGGGGGTCGTCCTCCTGGCCCTGATCCTCGTGCGCCCGGTGGAAGAATACCGGGCGGAAACCTGGGCCCTCTGGCCCGAAAGCCAGGGGCCGCCGGCCACCTTCACCGTTGACGAGAACGGGCGCGTCGTGGTGGTGCCCCGTTCGGGGGATCGCTTCTACAAGCTTTCCCCTTCCCGGGGCCGCTGGCAGGAAGTGACCCTGAAGACCGCCGACGGTTTTTCTCCTTGGGTTGCCCACCTCACCAGCGACGGAGCCGGAGGTTTTTTCGCCGTCGATCAGGGGGGGAGCCTTCTGTGGCGCATCGGCCCTGACGGGACGACCCTCCTTTACTTTCAGGCTCCGTCCCAAGGCGAGAAATGGCTGATCCAGGGGGTGGCGGTGGACCCGAAGGGCCAGGCCTTTTTGGATATGGTGCGCCTTCTCCCGCAAGCGTACGCCCGGGAAATCGTCCGCCTGGAAGAGAACCCGAAAGAGTTCACGGTGGTGGCCCGGGTCCTTCTGGATGAAGAGGGGTGGCATCTGGAGGGGGAGAGCCAAGAAGCTCCTCCCGGCACCCTCTCCCTTTCCCCTACCGGCCAGATCTTCTTCCTGGATCCGAAAGAGAGCGATATGTCCCTTTCCATCCGAGTCCTGGCCCCCGGAAAGAAACCGGGCACCATCCGGGTCGATAGCCTGGACCGGCTGGGGCGGGTCGAAGTGGTGGGAAACGATGACAGGGGCTACGTCTACATAGGCCTCAATTTGGGAAGCCAGGACGGGAGCATCCTCAAGGTATCGCCGGAAGGAAAGGCAATCTGGGCCTTGCCCCTGCCCATGGCGCCAGATCATCCTGCTCTCCAGCGTTATGCGCAAGTGGACGGTCGCGGTAACCTATATGTGATGCGCCCGGGAGAAGGCGGTTTTGAGATCCGTTTCTACCGCCTGGTAAAGCGTTACGCCTGGCGCTGGATGGAAAGGACGGGCTCATGAAGGAAGAAATCCTTTTGCTAACCGCCTGCCGGGGTCGCCGGGAAGCCTATCTAGCCGGCACCCTGGCCCGCCTGCAGGCCCTTGGCGTGGAGGAAGTGGGGAAAAGTCCTTACTTTCACCAGCCCCAGGGGCCCCTTCCCTCGCTCCAGGTTCTGGTGCAGGTGCGATGGCCTTTCCCTGACGTGCAGCCTTATCTCCGCGAGGCGGCCGCTTTTTTCAGCGGGGAAGGGGAGGAGGTGGCGCCGGTGGCGGCAACGGTAGCTCCCCTTGAGGCGGGAGAGGTGCTTTTGGGGGCCACCTACCAGGGCCCCCCCTGGTCCTGGCCCGCCGATCGCTTCGACCCTTTCGTCCTGGCGGACCTGTCTCGAGGTCCTTTGGGCACAGCCTGGCGGGTGTTGGAGCGAGTCGACACCACCATTTTGGAAGCCCGGCGCTGGGCTGAGGACGGCGCTCCCCACGGGGCGGTGGTGGTGGCGGAAGAGCAGACCCAGGGGAGGGGCCGGGGGGAGCGCACTTGGACCCTGCCCCCCGGCAGGGGCATTGCCGCGACGGTGATCCTGCGCCACCTGCCGCCCTTGGCCAGCCTGTCTCTCTTGCCCCTGGCGGGGGCGGTGGCGGTGGCCATGGCCCTGGAGAAGGAGCTGGCCCTGCGCCCGCGCCTCAAATGGCCCAACGATGTCTGGCTCAATGGCCGCAAGGTGGCCGGGCTTCTGGGGGAAGTGCTGGGAAGCCTTAGCGCCGCCACCGTCAGCGCCGGCATCGATGTCAACTGGCCGGTGGCGAAAATGCCTTCCGAGCTTCAGGGACGGGCCACTTCCCTCCTGCACGAATGGGGAGGGCCTGTCAGCCGCCCTCTGATCTTGGCAGCTTACCTGCGGCACCTGGGGGAGATGTGGCAGGAGATCCACCGCGGCGGGGAGAGGGTGCTGCAGGAGTTTCGCCAGCGCGCCCTATTCCTGGGCGAGAAGATCGAAGTCAGGCACGGGGAGGAGACCCTCACAGGAACGATGCAGGACATCGGGCAAGATGGTTCCCTCATCCTGGAGACGGCCCATGGCCTGCGCCGCCTCTATGCCGGCGACGTCACCTTCGATCTCAGCGGACGATGAGATTGTCGATAAGGCGGGCTTTGCCAAACCAGGCGGCTCCCAGAAGGGCCACGGGGAGGCGAATGGCGGCCGGGACCAGGAGCGTCTCCGGTGCCACCACCGTCACATAATCCAGCCGGCACAGGGGCTCTTTGGAAAGAAAGGACTCCATCTGCCAAATCACGGCCTGAGGGTCCCGCTCGCCCTGGCGGATGAGCTCTTCGCCCAGGCGCAGGGACTGGTAAAGACGGGGAGCAGCTTGCCGTTCCTGAGGGGAAAGATAGGCATTGCGGGATGACAGGGCCAGGCCGTCTGCTTCCCGCACCGTGGGCAGGACCCGTATGGTGACGGGCAGCGCCAGGTCCCGCACCAGGGTTTGGATGACGAGGGCCTGCTGGTAGTCTTTCTGGCCGAAGTAGGCCGTATCGGGCTGCACCAGGTGGAAGAGCTTCACCACGACGGTGGCGACGCCCTCGAAGTGGCCGGGCCGGCTGGCTCCCTCCCATATGGAGCTGAGGCCTTCCACCTGCACCCTTGTCCGTTGGAGGCTTCCTGGGATCCGTCCTACGGAAGGGTACATCTCTTCGTCGTCGGGGGTGAAAAGGAGATCCACCCCTTCCCGTTCCGCCAGGAGGCGATCCCTTTCGGCATCGCGGGGATAGCGGGCGAGATCTTCCTGTGGGCCAAACTGCAAGGGATTGACGTAAAGGCTCACCACGGTGCTGCGGTTTTCCCGGCGGGAGGCCCGCATCAAGGAGAGGTGGCCTTCGTGGAAGTACCCCATGGTAGGGACGAAGCCCAAGGGGCGAGGGAGGACCGCCAAGGCGGCCTGCAATTCCTCACGGGAGCGGATGATCTTCATTTTTCCTCCAGGGCCTTTTGCAGGGCTGCCCACGTCTCTGCGCTCAGGTTGTATTGGTGGGCCGGCTCGGGATAACGACCTTCCCGAATATCGGCCCCAAAGGCCGCCACCGCCTGGCGGATGTCCTCTCCCACATTGGCATAGCGCTTTACGAACTTGGCGGGCTTCCCGAAGCTGAGGCCGATGAGGTCGTGGATCACCAGGACCTGGCCGTCGCAGCGGGGACCGGCACCGATGCCGATGGTGGGGATCTCCAATCTTTCGGTGATGGCCTGGGCCAGCTGCCAGGGGACCGCCTCCAGCACCAGGCTGTAAATGCCCGCTTCCTGGAGAGCCAGGGCATCCTCCACAAGTTCCTCCGCCTCGGCGAGGCTTCGTCCCTGGACCCGGTAACCACCCAGCTGGTGGACCGACTGGGGGGTAAGGCCGATATGACCCATGACGGGAATCCCGTTTTCCACCAGCTTCTTCACGGTGGGGACCAAGTGTTTCCCCCCTTCCATCTTCACCGACTGGGCTCCTCCCTTCCGGATGAGGCGACCTGCATTCCGGAGGGCTTCTTCCGGGGAGATCTGAAAGGAAAGAAAGGGCATGTCACACACGATGTGGGCCTCCCCTGGAGCCCGGCAGACGGCGGCACAGGCCCGCACCATATCGTCCATATCCACAGACGTGGTGGCTTCATACCCCAGCACCACGTTGCCCAGGCTGTCCCCCACCAGGAGGATGTCGGCGCCGCCTTCCTGCGCCAGACGGCTCAAGGGATAGTCGTAGGCGGTCACCATGACGATGGGCTGGCCCTTTTGCTTCATGTCCTTGATGTCGGTCACCGTTTTCCGGCTCATGGCAGGGCTCCTTTCCCCAGGGACGTATCCAGCAGTTTGCTGATGGCCTCCAAGGCTTCCGGCGGCGCCGCCCCCCGCTGGCGGGCCAGGGGCAGGGTTGCCTGGGCGAGGGTCCGGTAGAGAGGCAAAAGCTCCGGCGCCTGGCCCGTCAGGGCCCGCAGGTGGGCCTGGATGGTCGTCACTTCTCCCCGCTGAATGGGCCCTGTGAGGGCGGCGGCCGGTCCCAGACGGCGCGCCTGGCGGATGGCAGTCTCCGATAGGTGGGTAAGGGGCGGGAAAACCTCCTCTACGGGAAGGTCCAGCTTGCGCAGAAGGCTCTCCGCCGCTCCCAGAAGGGTCACCATGGAATTGCTGGCCAGGACGGCGGCAGCATGGTAGAGGGGTTTTTGCTCTGTCCGCAGGCGGCGGTGGGGCGCCTGCCAGTGATCCAGCCAAGCTTCCACCACTTGGATGGCTTCGTCGTCCCCCTCCAGGGCAAAAAAGACTTCCTGAAGGGTCAGGCGCTCATCGCTGGCAAAAGGGTAAAGGGGGTGGACCGACGCCACGGGAATCTTCTGTTCGTGGGCTTTTTGCAGGGCATGGGCGGGATGGGCCCCGCTGGTATGGGTGGCGAGTTGGGCTCCCCTGTAGGCTCCCTTTTGAGCCAGGAGGTCATCGACGGCAGGAATGACATCATCTTTCACGGCTAGGAACCACCAATCGACGGTGGGAAAGGATTCGTCCCACGTCAGGGCCTGGGCGGAGGGCAGGAAGGCGGTGAGGCGCAGGGCCTTTTCTTTGGAGCGGCTGATGACGGCCACCACCTTATCCTGCCGATCCAGCCATGGGGCCAGACCTTCCGCAACCCGGCCGCTCCCGACAACGGCCACCCGCACCAAAAACCCTCCTTTAATGGGAAGAGTAGACTAAAGGGAACGCCCTCCTCAAGGAAAACCGCGTTGTGGCACCATGCCTATAGGCGGGAGGAATCGGACGTGTCCTTGATGGTGCTGGACATCGGCAACAGCCAGACGGTCATCGGCGTGTACGAAGGGGAAAGGCTCCTGGAGCACTGGCGCATCTCCACCCACCGGGATTGGACGGCGGATGAACATTATGCCCTGCTCCATTCCCTCCTTTTGGGCAATCATCTGTCCTTGGCGGATATTGAGGGAGCGGCCCTGGTGTCGGTGGTGCCGCCGGCCACCCAGTCCTGGGAAGAGCTTTTTCGCCACCGGTTAGGCATTGAACCCTACGCCGTCGATTCAACGGCAGATTTGGGCATCGCCATCGCCGTGGACCATCCGCGGGAGGTGGGAGCCGATCGGCTGGCCAACGCGGTGGCGGCCATGGCCAAGTATGGGGCACCTGCCATCGTGGTCGATTTCGGGACAGCCACCACCTTCGATGTCGTTTCCGCCACGGGTGCCTTCATCGGAGGCGCCATCGCTCCCGGCGTCCTTATCGCCAGCGAAGCCCTTTTCTTGCGCACGGCGCAGCTCCCCCGTATCGCCTTGACGCAGCCGCTGCGGGTCATCGGGCGCAATACCCTGGAGACGATGCAGTCGGGCATCGTCTATGGTTTTGCCGGCCAGGTGGACGGGCTGGTGCGGCGGATCAAAGGGGAGCTGGGGGGAGAGCCGGCTGTCATCGCCACGGGAGGCCTCGCCCCCCTCATGGCAGAAGTCTCCGAGACCATCCAGAAGGTGGATCTCTTCCTCACCCTCGATGGGGTGAGGATGATATATAGTCGTAAATACCCATAGTGCTGGAGAAAGAGGAGGCGGCGCCATGGTGAAGATGCGGGTCCTCAGCATCGGTCACGTGGAGGCGACGAAAGAAAATGTCCTTCTCCTACAGGAAGAGGAAGGGGAGCGGGTGCTGCCTTTGGTGATCGGTCTTTGCGAGGCCATGTCCATCGCCCTTGGCGTGGAAGGGGGCATGCCGCGACCTGCTACCCACGATCTCCTTGCAGAAACCATCCGGCGTCTGGGGGGCCGCCTGCTGCAGGTGGTCATCCACGATGTCAGGGAAAATACTTTCATCGCCCAGCTGGAAATTGAAACAAGCCAGGGTATTATGGAAATTGATTGCCGTCCCAGCGACGGGGTGGCCTTGGCTGTGCGGGCCCAGGTTCCCGTGTTGGTGACGGAAGAAGTCCTGGAAGGCTCCGCCGTCTTCCCCGACGAAGATTAGGCGGGCAGGAAGGAGCCGATGATGGCAGGCCATTTTGGCTTTTTGCTCCATCCCCTCGAAGTCTCGGACGTTTATCGCAAGATTCCGGCCGCCAAGAAAGTTCCGCCCCGCTGGTTGGAGGCCGTGATGCCTTATGCTCCGGTCATCTACACCTCCCACATCACCGGGGTGCGCTCCCCCTACAACGAGGCGGAGGGCCACTTTGTCTCGGTGCCTCTCACGCCCCGCCTGATGATGTCCCTTCCTGAAGAGAAGGTCCTCCCCAAACTGATCCAAGCCGCCAAGGTGGCGGAAAAGAAAGGTGCCCGGATCATCGGCCTCGGGGCCTACAACGCCATTGTGGCGGGGGCCGGCGTCGAGCTGGCTCAGGCCCTTGATATCGGTGTCACCACCGGCAACAGCTACACCGCCGCCACCGCAGTGGAGGGGGCCCTTTTGGGGGCGCAGGAGATGGGCATCGACCCTGAAGGGGCCCAGGTGGCGGTGGTGGGTGCCACGGGATCGGTGGGGCGGGTGGCGGCCATCCTGCTGGCGCGGCAGGTCAAAAATCTCCTCCTGGTGGGAAGGGATGGAGCTCGTCTCCAGACCCTGGCGGAAGAAGTCCAGCGCCTGACGGGCCTCCAGCCCCGGATTTCCACCGACCTCCATGCCTCCCTCATCGTCTCCGACGTCATCATCACCGTGTCCAACGCCGTGGGGGCCATCATCCAGCCGGAGGACCTCAAGACGGGTGCAGTGGTCTGCGACATTGCCCGCCCTCGGGATGTGTCCCGGCAGGTGGCGGAGGTGCGCAAGGATGTCCTGGTCATCGAAGGGGGTGTGGTGGATGTGCCCGGCGAGGTGGACTTCCACTTCAACTTTGGCTTGCCCCCCCGCCAGGCGCTGGCCTGCATGGCGGAGACCATGATCCTGGCCTTGGAAGAGCGCTACGACGATTTCACCCTGGGGAAGGAGTATTCCCTGGAGAAGGTGGAAGAGATCATCCGTCTAGCCAAAAAGCACGGCTTCAAGGTGGGAGGCCTCAGGAGCTTTGAGCGGGCCCTTTCCCCCGATGAGCTGGAATCCATCCGGGAGCATGCCCGCCGGCGGCGGGCTCAGGGGGCGGCGGGCGATTAAGTTCTTGACACCCTGGAAATGCCTTTCTATAATCTTCGAGACTTTCCGGCGGCCCGCAAGGGTCGTCCCTTTGTCTGAGGAGAGATGACCATGGATCAGACGAATCCCAACGAGCTGCTCCTGACCCAGGAGGGTTTGCGCAAACTCGAAGAGGAGCTGGAATACCTCAAGACGGTGCGGCGCCGCGAGGTGGCGGAGCGGATCAAGATCGCCCGGGACTTCGGGGACATTTCCGAAAACTCGGAATATGAGGAAGCCAAGAACGAGCAGGCCTTTGTGGAGGGCCGCATCGCGGCTCTGGAAAAGGCCCTGCGCAATGCCCGGGTGGTGGCCGAGGAAGAGGTCAACCCCGAACAGGTGAACGTGGGCACCACAGTAGTCTTGCGGGATGTGCAGACAGGCGAGGAATTCCGCTACAACATCGTGGGGAGCCATGAGGCCGATCCTTCTCGCCAGCGCATCTCCTACCAGTCGCCGGTGGGAAAGGCCATCTTCGGGCGCCGGGCCGGCGAAACGGTGGATGTGCGCCTCCCGGACGGCGTCGTGCAGTACGAGATCGTGAAAGTGGAGCGCTGACGTGCCCCTGGAGGATCTGGAAGCCAGCCGGAGGGAGAAGCTGGAGGCCCTCAAGGCCCGGGGCATCGATCCTTTTGGGGGCCGGTACGAGGTGACGGCCCATGCCCGCGAGCTCCATGAGCGCTTTTCCGCTCTGGAAGGGCGGCAGGTGCGGGTGGCGGGGCGCCTCATGGCCCTCAGGAGCCACGGGAAGGTGGCCTTTGCCGATCTCCAGGACGTGACGGGCCGCATCCAGCTGTACCTCCGGGAAGGGGAGGCCCGGGGCTTTGATCTTTTGCCCCTTTTGGATCTAGGGGATCTGATGGGGGCGGCCGGCACCCTCATGAAAACCAGGCGAGGGGAAATCAGCGTCCAGGTGGAGGAGCTCGCGTTCCTCACCAAGGCCCTGAGGCCCCTTCCGGAAAAGTGGCATGGCCTCAAGGACGTGGACCAGCGCTACCGGGAACGGGAGCTGGACCTTATCGCCAACCCGGAAGTCCGGGAGGCCTTCATCGCCCGGGCCCGGATTATCTCCGTGATGCGCTCTGTGCTGGACGAACGGGGCTTCATCGAGGTGGAAACACCGGTTCTGACACCCATTCCGGGAGGAGCCCGGGCGCGGCCCTTCGTCACCCATCACAACGCCCTGGATCTGGACCTCTATCTGCGGATCGCCACGGAGCTGCCGTTGAAGCGCCTTATCGTGGGGGGCCTGGAGCGGGTCTACGAGATCGGGCGGGTCTTTCGCAACGAAGGGATCTCCACCCGCCATAACCCCGAATTCACCATGCTGGAGTGCTACCAGGCCTATGCCGACTATGAGGACATGATGAAGCTCACGGAAGAGATGGTGGCGGAGATCGCCGAGAAAGTCCTGGGGAGCACCAAGATCATCCGCCAGGGCGTGGAGCTGGATTTCACCCCGCCCTGGCGGCGGGTGACCATGGCCCAGGCGCTGGAAGAGGCAGGGGTACCCGTGGGCCGTGGGAACGAGGAAGAGCTCTTTGAAGAAGTGAAGAAGAGGGGAGGAGAACTCCCCCCTTATGCCCGGGCAGGCCACGCCTGGGAGTTTCTATTCGAAGAGCTGGTGCAGCCCTACCTGATCCAGCCCACCTTTGTCCTGGATTTCCCCATCGACATTTCGCCCTTGGCCCGGGAACGAAAGGATGCTCCCCACCTGGTGCACCGCTTTGAGGCCATCGTCCAGGGGATGGAGCTGGCCAACGCTTTCAGCGAGCTGAACGACCCCGACGAACAGCGACGGCGCTTCCAGCGGCAGGTGGAAGAGCGGCTTTTGGGGAACGAAGAAGCCCCGCCCCTGGATGAAACCTACGTCCGGTCCCTGGAATACGGCCTTCCCCCTACGGGAGGGCTGGGCATCGGCATAGATCGGCTGGTGATGCTTCTTCTGGACCAGCCCTCCATCCGCGATGTGATCCTCTTTCCCTTGATGCGTCCGAAAGGATGATGACCATGGAGAAACCTTTGGCGCGGCGAGAACCGGTGGAGGAATGGATCCACGGGACGAAGGTGGTGGACCCCTATCGCTGGCTGGAAGACGACCAAGATCCCAAGGTCAAGAGCTGGGAAAGGGCCCAGACGGCCTATGCGGAAGAGACGATCCAGGGTTATGCCGCCTTCCCCTTCTTCCAAAAGAGGCTGGAAGCGATCCTTTTCTCCCAGGAGATGTTCCTTGGGGCGGTGGCCCGCGGGGATAGGGTCTTCTTTGCCCGGCGCCTCCCGCACAAGGGACAGGCCTCCCTCTGGGTCGGGGACGGGGAGGAAGAGCACCTTCTGGTGGATCCCGAAGAAAAGGCTCCCGACGGCTCCCTTTCCCTGGACTGGTGGTATCCCTCCCCTAAAGGCACCTATGTGGCCTTTGGCCTATCCCGCGACGGCACCGAAGACAGCACCCTCTACGTCCTGGAGGTGGGAAGAGGCCTTCTTTCCGAGGCCATCCCCCACACCCGCTTCGCCAGCTTGGCCTGGCTTCCCGATGAGAAGGGCTTTTATTACACCCGCCACCCCGCCCGGGGTGAAGTGCCCCATGGGGAGGAGTTCTTTCACCGCAGGGTCTTTCTCCATATCCTAGGGAAGCCCCACGGGGAGGATCCTATGATCTACGGGGAGGGGCGGCCTTCGAAGGAGATGCCCCAGGTGTCCCTTTCTCCCGACGGGCGCCACCTCCTGATCCTGGGTCACCAGGGCTGGCAGCGGACCGATATCTTTCTTTTGGACAGGGAAACCGAAGAGCTGAAGCCCCTCTGGGTGGATGCCGATGCCCGCTTTCAAGGGTTCATCAGCGGTCCCCATCTTTACCTGCAAACCCACCTGGATGCCCCCTACGGGCGTATCCTGCGTCTTCCCCTCGAAAAGGGGCCTGAGGCGGCCGAGGAGCTCTTTCGGGGGCGGCGGGAGAAGGTGGTGGAGGCCATGGCACCCCTGGGGGAGGGACTTCTCTTCAGCGCTCTTCAAGATGGCATCTCCCACCTCTATTCCCTTTCCCCGCAAGGCGATGGGGAAGAGCTGCCCCTTCCCGAAGGAGGCACCGTCTCGAGCCTCTGGGGAAGCCCCTGGGAAGGGAGGGCCTTTTTTCTCTGGGAGTCTTTTCTGGAGGCTCCCCAGGTGTGGGAGGCCACCTTGGAGAAAGGACGGGCCCACCTAAAGATCTGGAAGCGGCCTCATGGGAGCGATTTTTCCCACCTTAGAGTGGAAAGGTCGGTGAAAACGGCCCTTTCCCGGGATGGCACCCCCATCCCTGTC
>JASBVX010000182.1 GCA_029960865.1 Bacillota bacterium
GGTAGCGGTAGAACCGCTCTTTCCCCACCTCCACCGCCAGGCGGGCAAAGACGGTATTGGCGGACTCGGCAAAGGCGGTGGCAAAGTTGGTGGCCCCAAGGCCGGCACCGTTCCAGTTGCGGATGGTCTTCCCCAAGACGGTGTAGGCCCCCGCATCATAAAGGCCGGTTTCCGGCCGGATGATGCCTTCCTCCAGGGCGGCGGCCGCCGTGATGGGCTTGAAGGTCGACCCCGGGGAAAAGGAGTCGGTGATGGCCTGGGGGCGGTAGGTATCCTGGGGGTAATCCCCGTAATGGTTGGGGTCGAAGGCAGGCCGTTGGGCCAGGCACAGGACGGCCCCCGTGTAAGGGTCCATGGCCACGGCGTAGGCCGCTTTGGCGTGGGTGGATTCCATGGCCCGGTCTAGCTCCCTTTCGCAGATGAACTGGATGGAGGCATCGATGGTGAGCTTTAAGCTAAGGCCATCCTGGGCAGGGACGTATTCATGGGTGGTCTCCGGGATATCCCGCCCGATGCCGTCCCTTTTCAAAAGGATCTTTCCCTCTTCCCCCTTGAGCTCTTTATCGTAGTATTGCTCCACCCCATAGAAGGCGTGGAAGACGGTGGCGAACCCCAGGACATTGGCTGCCAGACTCCCCTCGGGGTAGACCCTTCCCGTTTCCCGGGTGAAATGGATGCCGGGCAGCTCCAGCTGGCGGATGGAGGTGGCCGTTTCGTCGGGGAGGGCATGCTGCAGCCAGACGAAGGCGCTGGGGGTAGAGAGCTTTTTCTGCAGGGTCTTCTCATCCTGTTTCAAGAGAGGCGCCAAGGCCGCCGCCACCCGATCCACCTCAGCGGAAGGGATCTCATTGGGGTTGGCCCAAAGGGAATCCATATCCATGCTGATGGCCAGGATCCGCCCTTTCTGATCCAGGATGTCGCCGCGCCGCGCCTGGATCGGTACGGCATAGGTGCTGGAGGCCTGGGCCTTGACCCGCAGCTCAGGACCCCGCCAGAACTGGAGCCAAGCCATCCGTCCCGAGAGGGCAAAGACCAGAAAAAGGGTGAGAAAAAGGGTGAGAAGAATCCGCCGGCGCACCACCCGCAGGCCCATACTGTCACCCCGCTTCGCTCAGTGGGGTTTTTCCGCTCCCACCGCAGAAACCTGGAACCAGCTTTGGATCCAGGCGGCCATCTGGGCCCAGACCACCTGGCCATCGGGGGCTTTTTCCGGCGGCGAAAGGGGGACGGCCGCCAGCCCTCCCTTCGGTAACGCCGGCACTTCCTGGGGGGCGACCGTGGGCACGGAGGCCCGGTAAGCCCGGGGGGAGGTGACCATCTCCAGGTGGGCCTGCGCTTTTTCGGTCACATGGGAAGGCCCCTCCAGGCGGGCCACCTCCGCCAGGAGGCGGGCTTTTTCGTCCTGGGCGGATTTCAGGAGGGCCTGCTGAGCGCGCAGCTCTTTCCCGGCCTGGGCCACCAGGATGCCGTGGTAGACGGTGCCGAAGAGAAGGCCCAGGCAGGTGAAGAGGGTGAGGAGGGTCCATAGGAGCTGGCGCCTCCGATAGCGCAGGAGGGCCCTCTGCTTGGCTTTGGAAAGGGCATCCTGCAAAGGAGAGGTGGGCTGGTGCAGGTAATCCTGCCAGCTGGGTTGGGAGGCGGGATGCAATGCCGAGGAGCCCCATGTGCTCACGATACAGGACCCCCTTCCAGGCTAGAACCGAGCTTAAGGAGGGCCCGCAGACGGGCGCTCCTGGCCCTTGGATTCCACTGGGTCTCCTCTGGAGCCGGCAAGAGGGCTCCCTTGGTGAGGAGGCGAGCCCTGGGCCGGCCCTCGCAGGTGCAAAGAGGAGCGTCGGGAGGGCAGGAGCAGCCTTTGGCCCATCGGCGAAACCTTTGTTTGACGATCCGGTCCTCTAACGAGTGAAAGCTCAAAACGGCCATGCGTCCCCCTGGCGCCAGGCGGGCAAAGGCTCTCTCCAGCCCCATTTCCAAAGACTCCAGCTCCCGATTCACAGCGATGCGCAGGGCCTGGAACGTCCGGCGGGCCGGGTGGGGTCCCTTGAGGCGGGCGCCCTTGGGGATGGCCCCTTTGATGAGATCCACCAACTGGCCGGTGGTGGCGATGGGTTCCTTCTTCCGGGCCTCCACGATGAAGGAGGCGATGCGGGCGGCCCACCGTTCTTCCCCGTACTCCTTGAGGATGCGGGCCAACTCTTTTTCCGAAAGGCCGTTGACCAGGTGATAGGCGCTGATCTTTTGCTCGGGATCCATGCGCATGTCCAAAGGAGCATCGAGGCGGTAGGTGAAACCCCGTTCGGGATCATCCAGCTGGGGAGAGGACACTCCCAGATCGAAGAGAACGGCTGTCACTTCGGGAATACCCATGCCGTCCAGGACCTGATCCAGATCGGCGTAGTTGGCCTTTTGCAGCCGGACGGAGGCTCCAAAGGGGTGGAGCTGGCGCTGGGCCCTTTCCAGGGCGACGGGATCCCGGTCGATGCCGATGAGCAGGGCGCCGGGGCCAGCGGCGGAAAGGAGGGCCTGGGCATGGCCTCCCGATCCTACGGTAGCATCGAGGATGATGTCCCCAGGCTGGGGCGAAAGGAGCCGGACCACGTCCTCCACCATGACGGGGATGTGGGGGTAGATGGCGGGATCGGCTTTGATGTCCCTGGCTTGAAGGGCCTCCATGTCGTCTCCCTCCTTGGCATCGTTCTTGGGCAATGGGTCAGCTCCCATCAAGGCCCACCAGCTCTTCGGCGATGGCTGCATATTGCTGGGCCGTCTGCTGGGCATAGGTATCCCACACCTGGGGATCCCACAATTCCACCCGGGTCCCCACCCCCAGGATGACCACGTCTTTTTCCAAGCGGGCGTATTCCCGCAGGTGGCCCGGAAGGGAGATCCTCCCCTGTTTGTCATAGGCGCACTCCGCCGCCCCCGAGAAGAAGAAGCGGACGAAGGCTCTGGCGTTGGCCTGCGTGAAGGGAAGCTTTTGGAGCTTGAGCTGCAGCTTTTTCCACTCCTCCTGGGGGTAGGCGAAAAGGCACTGGTCCAGCCCCTTGGTCACCACAAAGGTCTCCCCCAGCCCTTCCCGGAGGCGAGCCGGCATGATGAGGCGCCCTTTTTCATCGAGGGAGTGGCGGTACTCCCCCATGAA
>JASBVX010000183.1 GCA_029960865.1 Bacillota bacterium
CCGGTGCGTGCAATCAAGGAGGCGCTCCTGGAGGGCGTGCCGGAAGAAAGCCGGGCCCTGGTGTGGTCCCGGCTGGGAGAGGGTGCCCCATGGCAGGAAGCGGAAGAAGCGTTGCGCATGCCTTCCTTCTCGGGAGAGAAACGATGCGTCTACTGGGAAGACCCTGACCTTCCCGGAGAAGCCCTCTTGCGCTACTTGGATCAGCCGGGCCCCGGCGTCCTGGTGCTGCGCTTCCCGGGAGGGGTCGATGGACGCCTCTCTTGGGTGAAAAAGGTCAAGGCGAAGGGCTACCTGGTGGAGGCGGCGCCGCCGGGGGGCCGCCAGGGCGGCGATCAGGTGGCGGCATGGGTGGTGCGGCAGGCGGAGAAGCATGGCATTCTTTTTTCTCCTGCGGTGGGCCGCTGGTGGGTAGAGCAGATAGGGACCGATCTGGATCTTTTGGATCAGGAACTGGAGAAGCTCTCCCTCTTCTATGGGGAAGGCCAGAGGGTGCAGCAAAAAGATCTGGTCCCTTTTCTTCCCCCTGGCGAGGCCCAGGTTTTTTCCCTCGCGGATCTATTGGGCCAAAGGCAGGGGAAAGAAGCTTTGGCAACAGCGGCGAAGCTCTTGAACCAGGGAGAAGAACCGCTGCGCCTCCTGGCCCTCTTGCAGAGCCACTTCCGCCTGATGCTGGCCATCATGGAGATGCCTCCCATGAGCCCTTCTTCCCTGGCGGAGAGGCTGGGGCAGCATCCCTTCCGCGTCCAGAAAATCCAGAGCCAGGGGAAACGCTTCACCCGCCAGCAGGTGAAAGGAATGCTCCTTCACCTGCTGGAAGCGGAAGCGGCCATCAAGACGGGGAAACAGATGCCGCAAGCTGCCCTGTGGCAAGCTCTGGCGCAGGCGGCGGGGACTTAGCCGGCGGTGCTCTTGGTGGCCTGGTAGAAGCGCTTCATGAGGCGAGACTTTCTCCGGGCCGCCTGGTTCTTGTGGATGGCACCCTTTTGCGCCGCCTTGTCGATGGCTTTGATGGCCAGGCGCAGGGCTTCCTCATCCAAGGTGCCGCTGGCCATGGACCGCAAGACCCGGCGGCTGCGGGTCCTCATTTCGCTTTTGCGGGCTTTGTTCATCAGGCGCCGCTTGTCGTTTTGGCGGATGCGCTTGTGGGCCGAAGGCGAATGGGCCACGAACGATAGACCTCCTTATCTGCGGGAAACATAGTATCAGGAGGGCCACCTTTGCGCAATAAAGGCCCTTCCTTGCATAAGGCGGGGGCGCCGGGGCCATGCTAGCAGAAGATGGAGGAGGCAAGCCGATGCTAGGTGCGCTGGTGCGCTTTATCGTCTCGGTGGTGGTCATCTGGCTCATGGGGATTTTTCTGCCGGGATTCCATGTGGCCGGCCTCATGGGAGCCGTCCTGGCGGCAGCCGTCATCGCCCTTTTGGGGTGGGGCGTCGAAGCCCTTGTCGGGAAGAGCATCTCCCCTTATGCCCGTGGGTTCGTGGGGTTCCTGGTGGGGGCCATCGTCATCTACGCCGCCCAGTACGTGATCCCCAGCTACCTGACGGTTTCCTTCCTGGGAGCCCTCCTGGCTTCTCTTGTCATCGGGATTGTGGACGCCTTCGTACCCACCCAGCTGAGGTAGATCTCCCAGAGCCCTCGACTTCCCTGCCCCGCCCGGCGCATAACGCCTCTCTCCCTGGCATAGGTCCCATGGGGGAGGTGAAGGGTGAGGGCGCGCCTCAGCCGCCTGTGGGAAAGACTCAAACCCAGGAAACACCCCGGACCCCTTCTCTGGGTGTATGGACTGGCCCTTCTTTTGACGGTCAGCTTCCTTTTCACCCTGGAAAAGGAGCCTCAAGCGGTGGCCGTACTGGCCCCTTCCGCTCCCGCCGGAGAGGAAGCCCCTCTCTTCCCCGAGCCCTTTATCACTGTGGGGAAAAAGATTTGGCTGGCGGTCCTCCGGTGGGCATGGCCCTTGCTGCCCCGGGAGGAGCCTCTTTTTGAAGGTTCCTTTTCCCCCCGCCGGCTTTTGAGCTGGGCCTTCCCCGCTTTTGTCCATGCCGGGGCCCGGGTGCCCGAACCGGTCCACGACTGGCCCTTCACCCAGGAATCCCCCGGAGGGGGTCCTCTGGATCGCTATGGCGCTCAGCCCGTCATCCTCATCTATCACACCCATGCCACCGAATCCTTCTACAGCGAGACGGGCAGCACCAAGGACCCTTTCAGCCAGGACGAGAGGAAAAGCGTTGTCCGGGTGGGGGACGAGCTGGCGAGGGAGCTCTGGAAAAGGGGCATCCCGGTCTTTCACGATCGGACGTTCTATGACATGGAAGGCCGCCTGGGATCCTACGAAAAGTCCTTGGAGGGAGTGGCCCCCCTCTGGCAGGAGGAAAAGAGCGTGATGATCCTCCTGGATATCCACCGGGATTCGGCACCCCGCAGCCAGACGACCCTCGTGAAGGGAGAGGAAACCTTGGCTCGGGTCCTCTTTGTGGTGGGCAGCGACCAGAGCCTTCCCCACCCCCGGTGGAGGGAAAACGCCCAGCTGGCTTCCCGCCTGGCAGAGGCTCTCCAGCAAAGGGAACCGGGCCTGGTGCGCCCTTTTGACCAGCAGATGATCATGGTGGCCAAGGGCCGGTACAACCAGCATCTTTCCCCCAATGCTCTTCTCCTGGAAGTGGGCGGGGTGGAAAACACCATGGAAGAGGCCCTTAAGACCGCCCGAATACTGGCGGCCTTTCTGGCCGATGCTTTGCAGCAGGGTTTCTTCCCCCCTCGAACTCCTTAAAGCTGCTACAATCGTGGCATGCAGCACATCCGGAACTTCAGCATCATCGCCCACGTGGACCACGGGAAATCCACCCTGGCCGATCGCCTCATCGAGGCCACTGGCACCCTGGAGGCCCGCCAGATGGCAAGCCAGGTGCTGGATACCCTGGAGCTGGAAAGGGAACGGGGCATCACCATCAAGGCCCAGACGGTCCGCCTTTACCATAAGGGGCCCGATGGCGAGACCTACCAGCTGAACCTCATCGATACCCCGGGCCACGTGGACTTTTCCTATGAGGTCTCCCGGGCCCTGGCCGCCTGCGAAGGAGCCCTTCTGGTGGTGGATGCCACCCAGGGGGTGGAAGCCCAGACCCTGGCCAACTTCT
>JASBVX010000184.1 GCA_029960865.1 Bacillota bacterium
CTACTTTCACAATTGAGGCGTGGCCCGCTTTGAGGCGAGATCATCAGGTGTATAGAGTAACCGTCAAGCAAAAAGGAAAGGAGTGACTTCAGTATTCGGACCCAGAGCAAATTTACACCACTTGACGGCACGTGACCGGATTTCGGGAACGCGTCATTCTATTGCCAGCAAGATGATTCTGGCTCTCCTCCCGTGCCTTTTCGTGGATTTGACATCACCTTTATCCACGTAGAGCCGGCTCTGAGTTGACCCGGTCCCGGCTGGCCGTCATAATGGGGCGTGACGAAGGAGAAGGACAAGGGAAGCATGGAACACGGGGGCCGGAGGCTCTCCCTTTGGATGTTCTACCTCAGCGCGGTCTACTTTGCTATGTTCGGACTCATCATCATCATCCTCTGGCTAAGTGACGGGAACGGTGCCGCGTGGTCGGCCCTTGTGGCGGTGGGGAATCCGTGGCAGGTCCTGGGTCTCGGGACGGTTCTGGCCCTGGCGGATGTGGGGATGGAGGTCGCGGTGGCTACGTTTCTGCCCGACAGGTTCTGGGTTGACGACGGGACCAATGCCTTCTTCAGCCAGCTCAGTTATCTTCACATTGTTCTGCTCATGGCCGTGACCGCTCTTTCGGAAGAGATCTTCTTCCGGGCGGCCATCCAATCGCTCCTCGTCCGGTGGCTGGCCTCCGTGGCTGCTGGGGTCGCGATTGCGGCAGCCGTTTCTGCCGTGGCCCATGTTCGCTATCTCACCAAGCCTGTGCTCCTCGCAGGGGCGTGGGTGATTGGGCTTCTCATGGGCTGGGGCTATTGGTTCACCGGTAGCATCTGGACCTCGGTATGGGCTCACTTCCTGTTCAACTTCATCATGACCGTATTGGGTAAGCAGGGGTGGTTCCTTCCCCGCCGCGAATCGCAGGCCTCCGGGTAGCGTGCCCGGTGGTGGTGGCAGAGGCTGGGCCGGTGGAGTCCGGCGGCTGAGATCATCTATCGCGGAATTTCCCGTGGGGGCACGAGGACCGGGCGCGTGGACCCGAGCCGCCAGTACGGGGGGCGGCGTGGCCGGAGGGCTTCAGCCGGCCGGCCTAGGTAGGCTACCTGGATACGCGTGCTCTGATGTAGCGCGTCCAACGGGTCGGCGAGCACGATTCGCCCCGGCATCCAGGACGTAGCCCCGCTTGACGCGACGGGGAGCATGCGAGCGTGTGGCTCGACCAAGAGGAAGGTCGTGCCTGGCTGTGATCTCCTTCATGATGTGGAAGATGGCCGTCGGCGGTGCCGTCATCCAGCAAGGTGGCCCATGGAAGGGGACGAGGGCCGGTGGCAGCTGCCCAAGGCCCTTTTCCATGAGCCGGTGGTGTGGCTGTTGTAGCGGCTATTAGCGGCAGTATGTCCTGCGCTGGAACCCCAGGACCTTGCGTGTGGGACATTTCTTGGGTGCAGAGATGGATATCGAAGCCCGCCGGTTAAGCGCCGGTGAGGTCCGGTGCTCCTTTGAGGAGGAGTAACATAGGTCTTGTGGAGGAAGTGTTGGCTGAGGGTTGCCGTCGGCACTTGGTGTGGAAAAGCCTTTTCGCCCTGGCTTCCTTGGCGATCTTTCTCGCAGCCGGCTGCCAGCTCTCCCCCGGGGATGTCTCTTCCCGAGAGGAAGATCCAGATCTTCTCGTCGCCAAGGTGGTGAGGATCATCGACGGCGACACCATCTTGGTGAAGGTCCAGGGAAAGGAAGAGCGGGTCCGCTTCATCGGGATGGACACCCCCGAAACAGTCCACCCCACCCAAGCGGTCCAGCCCTACGGACCTGAAGCTTCCGCTTTCACCGCCCAGCACTTGGAAGACCGTTCCATCTACCTGGAGCTGGACGTCCAGGAACGGGACCGATACGGAAGGCTTTTGGCCTACATCTGGCTGGAGAAACCCAAGACCCGCAGCGATCAGGAAATCCGCTCTTCCATGCTGAATGCCATCCTTCTTCTGGAAGGTTACGCCCAGATCATGACGGTGCCCCCCAACGTGAAGTACGTGGACCACTTTTTGCAGTATCAGAGGGAAGCCCGGGAAGGGGGCAAAGGCCTCTGGGGCCTGGATTCCGAGGCCGCGAGAGGAGGGAGCGTCCCCGGCACCGGGGATGAGGCCTGCCCTCCCGGTTACCCCATTAAGGGCAACATCAACGCCAAGAAAGAGAAGATCTATCACGTGCCGGGGGGCGCCTACTACGATCGCACCAAACCCAAAGTCTGCTTCTCCACGGAAGAAGAGGCCCGCCGCGAAGGCTTTCGCCCTTCCCAGCGCTAGCTTTGAGAGGGGCCGGTCAGAGAAGGTTCTCTTCCCTGGCCACCGCGCGATGGATGGCCGCATTGATCCCAGCCGCCACCACGGCCGCCATATCCTCCATGAGGGTATCGATCTCTTTGGGTGTCACCATGAGGTTTCCCATCATGGGGGCCAGGTGATCCTCCAGGAAAAGGTCGACTCCCTCTTGGGGTTGGTTTTCCTCCTGGAGGTAGGCAAGAAGGGCCTCCCGGGCGATGGTGAGGGCATGGACCACCGTCGGAATGCCGAGGGCCACCACCGCCTCGACGCCCAACGCTTCCTTCGTGATCTCCGCCCTGGCATTCCCGACGCCCGATCCTGGGCGAATCCCCGTATCGGCCAGCTGGATGGTGGTCCCGATCCTCTGGATGCTACCCGCCGCCAAGGCATCCACCGCCAGGACGGCATCGGGGCGAATCTCTTTGGTGATGCCGAGGATCACGTCTTTTGTCTCGATGCCGGTTTGCCCCAGGACCCCTGGAGCCAGGGCGCTGAGGGTCCCCAGCTCTCCTTCGTAGTCCTTGGGCATCTTGGGACCCAGGTGGCGGCTGACCACCAGCCTTTGCACCACCCTTGGCCCTAAAGAATCGGGCGTTGCCTCCTGGTTTCCCAAACCCACCACCAAGATCGACATCCCCGGGCGGGGGAGAAGGGCCTGAATCTCTTTGGCGAGAAGGCGCGCCAGCTGCTCCTGCCGGTCCTGGCGGCGCTCCCGGAAGCTCCGGCTCGTCAGGGTGATGTAGGTGCCCCTTTTCTTCCCCGTGGCCTCCTCCCCCCTTTCATCCACCACCCTCACCCGTTGGATGAGAAT